>NZ_CAUQCP010000021.1:0-35954 GCF_963516575.1 uncultured Streptococcus sp. | reverse complement strand
TTAGACTAATTTCCACTTCGGCTAGACAAGTGGAAGTTACTTTGAGAAGTTACCCATAGGAAAAGCTCGAAAACATTTGCCTTGAGCTATTGACAAAAGTAAAAGAATCAGATAGAATAGTAAGGTATGTTTAGTAACTGATCACTTTATAGCCGGCTAAACGAATACAAAATCTATGAGGAGGTATTCATCGTGAAACGTACTTATCAACCAAGTAAACTTCGTCGTGCGCGCAAACACGGATTCCGTAACCGTATGTCAACTAAAAACGGTCGTCGCGTATTGGCAGCTCGTCGTCGTAAAGGACGCAAAGTTTTGGCTGCATAATCCAAACGAACCATATCAAAAATCAGTAGGAACTCGAGTCTACTGATTTTTATTTTTGTAAAAAAGTACAAAAAGCTTTATATTTTTGCTCAAATGGTGTATAATATTTCACATACTGTAAAAATGGAGAATAATCATGAAGAAATCAAAAGTTATACTTTTTGGAGCTATGGCTTTGACAGCAGGTCTAGCTCTAGCAGCATGTGGGTCTTCCCAATCAAGTAATGCAGACAAGACGTACTCTTATATCTTTGTCAATAACCCAGATACCTTGGATTATATTACTTCTACCCGAGATTCTACATCTAGTATCACAACCAACTTGATTGATGGTTTGTTGGAAAATGACCAGTATGGCAATCTCATCCCGTCTATGGCTGAGTCATGGACAGTGTCAAAAGATGGCTTGACTTATACTTATAAAATCCGTCAGGGAGCTAAATGGTACACTTCTGAAGGAGAAGAGTATGCGGATGTAACAGCTCATGACTTTGTGACTGGTCTTAAGTATGCGGCTGATAAAAAGGCTGAGAACTTGTACTTGGTACAAGATTCTATCAAAGGGCTAGCAGACTATGTTGAAGGGAAATCATCTGATTTTGGAACTGTTGGTGTTAAGGCAGTGGATGATTACACACTCCAATACACCCTCAACCAACCTGAGACTTATTGGAACTCTAAAACAACAGCAAGTATCCTTAATCCTGTAAACGAAGCCTTCTTGAAGTCTAAGGGAGATGACTTTGGAAGTGTGACACCATCAAGTATCTTGTCAAATGGTCCTTACTTGTTTAAATCCTTCTCATCAAAATCTTTGATTGAATTTGATAAAAACCCTAATTACTGGGATAAGGACAATGTTAAAATCGAGAAAGTGAAACTCTCTTTCTTTGACGGTTCTGACCAAGACAGCATTGCTAGAGGATTCTTGGATGGTAACTATACTGATGGTCGTATCTTCCCAACAAGTTCAGTCTTTGCTGAACTCAAGAAGGGCAATGAGGACAAGATTACCTACACACCACAAAACTCAGTTACTTTCTATTATCTTTTCAACGTGAATCGTCAAAGCTACAAGCAGACTATGAAACAGTCTGATAAGGAAAAGACAGATTCACGCGCAGCTATGCAAAATAAAGATTTCCGTCAGGCTATCAACTTTGCCTTTGACCGTCATGCTTATGCAGCGCAGACAAATGGTGAAGATGGAGCAGACCGTATCTTACGTAACACAGTTACACCAAGTAACTTTGTCCAAGTTGGCGATAAGAACTTCGGTGACATTGTCAATGAGAAAATTGTCAACTACGGCAAAGATTGGGCAAATATCAACCTAAATGATGGTAAGCAAGCCTTCTTGAATCCTGAAAAGGCCAAAGAGAAGTTTGCTAAGGCCAAAGAAAGTCTGCAAGCTCAGGGAGTAACCTTCCCAATTCATTTGGATATGCCAGTTGACCAAACTGCTAAGTTAGATGTACAACAGGCCGGATCTTTCAAGCAAACAGTAGAAGCCACTCTTGGTAAGGAGAATGTAGTCATTGATGTTATCCAACTTTCTCCAGATGAAAAAGACCAAGCAACCTACTTTGCAGATACAGCAGAACAAAAAGACTACGATATTGACGTTTCAGGATGGGGCGGAGACTACTCAGATCCTAAGACTTACCTAGCTATTCTTGATCCAGAGACAGGTTCTCAGTTGAAAAACATGGGCTTGTCTGAAGGAAAAGACAAGGAAGTTAAGGACAAGATTGGTCTTGCTGACTACAAGAAACTCTTGGATCAGGCAGACACTGAAATTACAGATACTCAGGCTCGCTATGAAAAATATGCTGAAGCCCAAGCTTGGTTGACAGATAGTGCCCTCTTCCTACCAGTTCAAAGTGGTGGAGCTAATCCAATCTTCCGTAAGACTGTACCATTTACAGGCCCATTCTCATTCGTTGGGAATAAAGGAAATGCGGACAACTACAAATATGTTGAACTGCAAAAAGAGGCAGTAACTGCTAAACAGTACCAAGAACTCTATGAAAAATGGCTGAAAGAAAAAGCTGAGTCAAATAAAAAAGCTCAGGAAGATTTAGCTAACCACATTCAATAATATTCCTAGTCAATCTTTTCAGTTAATACTCAATGAAAATCAAAGAGCAAACTAGAAGTTAGCAACAGGCTGCTCAAAACAGTGTTTTGAGGTTGTAGATGAAACTGACGAAGTCAGCTCAAAACATGGTTTTGAGGTTATAGATGAAACTGACGAAGTCAGTAACCATACCTACGGCAAGGTGAAGCTGACGTGGTTTGAAGAGATTTTCGAAGAGTATAAGTCTAGTGACTAGATTCAGAAAAAGGCCTTACCAGAGCTTCTTGGTTCTGGTAGGGCCTTTTCTTTATTCTTTTAAGTGATAAGAGTAGCTAGCGACAACGACGTCTTGGTGCCAACGAAGGGCGTATTTGAGTTTGAGACTCATCTGATTGTGCAGGATATTCTGCCAAGGTTTATTAGGGATGAACTGGGGTACTAGGACAGTGACTGTATAGTTCTTTTTCTGGGCATCCTCAGAGATTCGTTTGACATACTTGACAGTAGGCGTGATGATGTCACGGTAGCTGGTCTTGATGTTTTTCAGAGTAATGGTTGGGAAGTAATCGGCAAATTCTTGGAGAATTTCTTGGTCTTTTTCTGCTGTTTCCTTAGTAGAAATGTGCATGGCTAAGACTTCGTCTCCGATACTTTGGGCGTAGTTAATAGCTCCAACGCTTACACGGGTGACATTCCCTACTAGGACCAGAACCAGATTGCCGTCGTAAGTACGTTTTTCGATTCCTTCATAGAGTCGCAGTTGTTGGGCCACTTTTTGGTAATGACTGTGAATTGCCAAGAAGAGTAGGGTGAGTACGAGAATGATCGGGAAGAAAGGCCAGATATCACTGAGACGGAAAAAGAGCAGGATGAGCACGATAGCGTAGCAAATGATTGCTCCAATGATATTAGCAAGAGCAGGTTTTAAGAAATTTGCTCCTTTTTCCTTTTTCCAATGACGAATCATCCCAGTCTGAGATAGGGCGAAGGGAACGAAGACCCCGATAGTATAAAGAGGAATCAAGCGTTCTGTATTGCCATTAAAAATGAGAAGAAGAATCATAGCCCCAAAAGCCAGAGTTAAAATTCCATTGGAGTAACCTAGGCGGTCTCCTTTTTCCATAAAGAGATGGGGCATGTATTTGTTTTTAGCCATGTTGTAAGCCAGCATAGGAAAGGCTGAAAAGCCAGTATTTGCTGCTACGGCCAAAATCAAGGCTGTGGAGAATTGGAAGGTATAATAGCCAAGGTGACCTAAGAAGGAAGTGCCAAGAATGCCTTGAGCCATCTGTGAAAGAATAGTTTCTCCGTGTTGAGGCATAATCCCCATCCAGTAGTTTAGGAAGGTGATACCAGCAAAAAGAAAACCTAAAATCAGTGACATAATGGTCAAGGTTTGAGCGGCATTCTGTTCTTTTGGAGCCTTGAAAAAGGGAACGGCATTTGAAATAGCTTCAACCCCTGTCAGAGAGGCAGATCCGCTGGTAAAAGCTCTTAGAATGAGAACGATAGACAGACTCGGTACAGCATGCCCAATAGGTGAAGTTGCCTGATAGCTGAGAGAACCTGTCATTAGTTGAAAGATTCCATAGAGCAGGAGAAAGACAGTGCTGATGATAAAGAGATAGACAGGAATCATCAGTGAACTGGCAGATTCTTTTAAGCCCCGTAAGTTCAAGAGCATGAGCAAGCAAACCAGAAAAATGGAGATGTGGAGGTTGTAGGGGTGAAGAGCAGGGAGAGCTGCTGTGATAGCGTCAGCTCCAGATGCAACGGATACCGCTACGGTCAACATATAGTCAACCAGAAGACTACCTCCAGCGATCAAGCCAAGTTGGGGAGATAGATTTTCTCGAGTAACCATATATGCCCCTCCCCCTTGAGGGTAGGCATGGATGATTTGACGGTAGGAAACGGTCAGACTAGCTAAGAGCAGGAGGACAAAGAGACCAATAGGAAGGCTCCACCATATAGCTAGAGGAGAGAGACTAGTCAAGACCAGGACTACTTGCTCAGGTCCATAGGCGATAGAGGACAGAGCGTCGCTTGACAACATGGCTAGTGCCTGCATTTTTCCCAGTAGTCCCCCTTCTCCTTCGGTTAAGGACTTAAGAGGACGACCGATAAAGGTCTGTTTTAATTTTGTAAACATAGTTGTTTCCTTTGTTGAAAAATTCAATAAGTGTTATTATACTGCTTTGGAAAAAGAGCGTCAAGAGATGATAATGGGTTTTAGAATATTTTTTTCAGATAAGGAGAGAGGTCAGTTTTTTTGCTATAATAGTAGATAGAAAACGAGGTTAGAAGAGATGATTTTTGATACACATACACACTTGAATGTAGAAGAATTTGCAGGTCGTGAGGCAGAAGAAATTGCCTTGGCTGCTGAGATGGGTGTGACACATATGAATATTGTTGGTTTTGATAAACCGACGATTGAGCGTGCCTTGGAGTTGGTAGATGAGTATGACCAACTTTATGCTACCATTGGTTGGCACCCGACAGAAGCAGGGACTTACACAGAGGAGATTGAAGACTACTTGCTTGATAAGTTCAAGAATCCCAAGGTTGTTGCTTTAGGTGAGATTGGTTTGGATTATCATTGGATGACAGCGCCAAAAGAGGTGCAGGAGCAGGTTTTTCGTCGTCAGATTCAGTTATCTAAGGAATTGGATTTGCCTTTTGTTGTCCATACCCGTGATGCGCTAGAAGATACCTATGAGATTATCAAGACCGAGGGAGTTGGTCCTCGTGGTGGTATCATGCATTCATTTTCAGGGACACTTGAGTGGGCAGAGAAGTTTGTGGAGCTTGGTATGACCATTTCCTTCTCAGGAGTGGTGACTTTCAAGAAGGCAACTGACATCCAAGAAGCAGCTAAAGAGTTACCTTTGGACAAGATGTTGGTGGAAACAGATGCGCCTTACTTAGCACCTGTACCCAAGCGTGGTCGTGAAAATAAAACAGCCTACACTCGCTATGTAGTGGACTTTATCGCTGACTTGCGTGGCATGACGGCAGAAGAGCTAGCGGTGGTAACAACTGCAAATGCAGAACGAATTTTTGGATTGGACAGCAAGTAATGAAAGAGAAAATTTCCCAAGTCGTCGTGGTCGAAGGGCGAGATGATACGGCTAATCTCAAACGCTATTTCGATGTAGAGACATATGAGACACGAGGTTCTGCCATCAATGAGCGGGATATAGAGCGGATTCAGCGCCTGCACCAACGTCATGGAGTCATTGTCTTTACAGACCCAGATTTTAATGGGGAGCGGATTCGTCGCATGATTATGACGGCCATTCCAGCAGTTCAGCATGCCTTTCTCAAACGAGATGAAGCTGTTCCCAAGTCCAAGACCAAGGGACGGTCTCTGGGAATTGAGCATGCCAGCTATGAAGACCTGAAAACGGCTCTAGCTCAGGTCACAGAACAATTTGAACATGAGAGTCAGTTTGACATCAGTCGTAGCGACTTGATTCGCCTTGGTTTTCTAGCAGGGGCAGACAGCCGTAAGCGCAGAGAATATCTGGGAGAGGCTCTCCGAATCGGCTATTCTAACGGCAAGCAACTCCTCAAGCGCTTAGAGTTGTTTGGAGTTACCTTGGCAGAAGTGGAAGAAGCTATGAAGAGTTATGAGTAGGAAAGATGTGATCGTTACAATTTTTAAAGTTTCACAGTATTTTTCGAAGCAGGTAGAAGAGGAGACGTCTGATGTTAATTGGTCAAAAAATCAAAGAGATTCGGATAGAAAAAGGAATTAGTCGTCCAGATTTTTGTGGAAATGAGCAAGAACTGACAGTTCGTCAACTATCGCGAATTGAAAGCGGGGCTTCGCAACCGAGTTTACCCAAGTTAGACTATATTGCTCGTCGTTTAGGAGTTCCAGCTTATAGCCTTATGCCGGATTTTTCAGCTCTTCCTTCTGCTTATTTAGAATTGAAATACCAGATTTTACGTGAACCAATCTATGGTAAAGAAGAGGAGTATGATAAGAAAGAAGCGTGTTTGGAAGAGATAGAGAACTTGTTTTATGAGCAACTTCCTAGTGAGGAAAAAGTATGGTTTGAAGCTACTAGAGCAACGATAGATGTTATTCGAAGCGGACGACCAGAATACGGGGAAACCGTACTGGACGATTATTTTAAAACAATTTATGATAAGGAATTGTTTTTGATAAATGAATTAGAAGTTATCAACTTATATTTTGCTATAGTGCTTACAAAGATAAAACAAGGTCAAAATCAGATTGAAGAAATTAACAGAATTCATTCGTTTTTAGTTCGTTTGACAAATCATGTAGAATTAATTGCACCAGAATATCTGTTTGCTTTAAGTAACACTTTGTTTTCGGGTCTAGCCTGTTTGGATAATTTATCGACTTATGATTCACTAGAAACCTATATCTTTAGCCTTAATCACATAATGGAAAAAACACAAGATTTTCAGAAGAAACCAATTATATTAATGTTGGAGTGGAAATTATCCCTAATAATAAAAAATGATTATGTTTCTGCCGAACAGTTCTATCAGAAATCGAAGCTATTTGCTGATATAATAGAAAATTCTATGTTAGAAAAACAATGGCAAGAAGATTTAAAAAAATATTTATAAATATCGTGAAGCAATGACAAAAATGTCATTGTTCTTGTATCAAAACAGTTCTAAAGTTCGTCTTTGGGGCTGTTTTTTTAGATATAAGCTAAAAATAATATGAAATAGTTAGATTTTAAGGACATTGATGTCCTTTGAGTTTATTTAAGAATAATTTATAATTAATTAAAACGTGAAAGGAGATTACAATATGAACTTTTTTAGTTTATTTTATTTAGTTACTTGGTGGTTTAAATAAAATTTAGTTATGTCTACTTAGTTTCAAAATAGACTCTTTAGGGCAAAGTGTCAGTTTATTAGGATAGTTATGATAAAAATGTATATTTCGAGGAGAAAATAAAATGAAAAATAAGATTTTAACAAAAACAGCAATTGTTTTAAGTTGCTTTTTAACATTAAGTACTGTTGCTCTCCCATCTGCAACTGCTTTTGCTTCTACATACTCAGTTTCGGATAAAGCAACTCAAGTTTCAAAACGTTCTACGGCAACTAATGGTGAAGGAAAACATATCTACGTAGATAACGGACGTATATTAGAATTTGATAAAGATACTGTTTCGCAAGAGGATATCCAAGCTGCTAAAATGGACAGAGGAAAGTGGTCTTTTTCAGTTACAGCTATTCGAAAAGGTTATAGTAAACTCCCTTCGAATGTTAAAAGATGGATAAATCAATATATAGGATTGAATTCTATATTGAGTACACTAGAACACTTTACTGGTTGGATTGAAGATGGAATCTACCAGGCTTGTAAGCGTGCAGGTATGCCAGATTGGATGGCTTGGACAGTAGCTAAAGCTTTGACCTTGATAGCACTATAGTTTATGAAAAAATTAAAAAAATACCTTCCATTCTTTTTCTGTCTACTATACCTAATACACGGAATACTTGATTTATCAACTTTAAATATTTTAGGTGCAATCTTTAAAATTATAATTAGTACTTTGGGTATAATAGTTACATATCCGTTTTATAAAGAAGGAAACGAATAATTTAAAGAAATAATTCTGTAATCAGTCTTACTTAGTTATTCTCATAGTAGTAGGAATAATCCGTGTTTACCATCTGCGAGTAATAAATAATAATCCTTAAAAAAGTCTTTGACAACTAGTGATTGATTTTTCTCGGATTAGTTTCAAACAATTGTTTATACGAATGATTGGAGATTATGTTAAATTTACTTTGTGGTATTTTGCAATCAGAGTACATCAAATAGGCACCTTTTTATGTGTCCTTCGTTTTACAATAGGGTAAGAATATTTATAAACATAGTGAAGCAATGACAATAATGTCTTTGTTCTGGTCTTGAAATAGTTCTAAAGTTCGTCTTTAGGGCTGTTTTTTTATATATAAGCTAAAAATAATATGAAATAGTTAGATTCTAAGGACATTGATGTCCTTGGTAGTGTGATAAAGATGGAGTATAATGACTATAAAAGTTCATTTCAGGGTGTTATTTTGATAATTTAGAGAAAAACAAATAATTTTAGAATATCATTTGGTAATATAATAGTATCAACGTTGATAATGGAAAGAGGAGAAAGTAACTCAACAATCTTGTAATCAAAAATAGAGGAGTATCAATATGAAACAAACAGTTAAAAAATTAGCCCTTGTAGCGAGCATTGCAGCAACATTAGGTGGAAGTGTAGCAGTAGTATCGGCCGCGGTTAAGTATCCAGATGGTGGTGTCTGGACGTATGGTTCAGGTGACGGAGGTGCTTACTCAAACTACTATCACTCTTCAGAATATCATAGCTCAACAGTTGTTAGTAGAAAAACTGGTTCATCTGATAAGGGATATGCTGATGCTGGAGGGACTTCTCGTGCATGGATTCGTACTTCTTGGGGAGAGAAAGTTGCATTCTACTATAATGTTTAGAATGGTATAGCCCTATTGTTTAGCTTTACTTGGTCATCTTCTCACTAAGTGACCAAGTAACTTTTTGGAGGAAATGATGAAACGTTTATTTATTTTGATTTCAATGGTATTGGTATCGCTTTATATGGTGATAACTTCCGTTGACCATCGAGAAGAGATTTTATTTGGTAACTATCCCTCTGTTGATGTGACAGGAATGGTGATAAATCAACCAGTAGCTAGTCGCGAAGAGGTAACAGAAGCTTTGAGTCACTTGGCGGTAGAGCATAATAGTCTCATCGCCCGTCGGATTGTTGAGCCAAATGAAGCTGGAGAAACACGCTTTACATATGCCACTTATGGTCAGGGAGAGCTTCCAGAAGGTCTGACCATTTCCTCCAAGGAGAGTGCAGAAACGAGTGATTTATTAGGGTCTTACTTGATTGTGTCAGGAAGTTTGGATGGAGTGAGCTTACAGACTACCTTGAAAGAACTTGGCTATCAAGGATTTGTTTCGAATGGAGAAGATCCATTTTCGATAGTCTTACTATTGGCTGTCACCCCTATGGTGCTACTGAGTTTAGCTATTTTTCTGCTGACCTTTATGAGTCTGACTCTGATTTATCGGATAAAATCCCTTCGTCAAGCAGGGATTCGCTTAATAGCTGGTGAGAGCTTGTTTGGGGTTGCTCTCAGACCAGTATTAGAAGATATGAGACAGCTTATCTTCTCGGTGCTGGTATCCAGTTTTTTGGGATTGGGGATTCTCTGGTATCAAGGTGCCTTGTTTATGGCAACGGTGCAACTGGTCATCATTGGTCTTTTGCTTTATGGATTGGCCTTGGTAGGGATTTCTACCTTATTAAGTGTCGTGTATCTACTTGGTTTACAGGAAAATAGTCTGGTGGATCTATTGAAAGGGAAACTCCTTCTCAAACGTATGATGACATTGATGATGGTGGGGCAACTCTTGGCCATGCTGGTGGTCGGCTCGAGTGCGACTGCTCTCCTACCCCACTACCGTGAAATGCAAGAAATGGAGAGAGCTAGCGATAAATGGAGTCAGTCCTCAGATCGTTACCGTCTATCCTTTGGTTGGTCTAGTGCATTTGCCGATGAAGAAGGAATGCGTAAGGATAATCGTGAGTGGCAGATATTTACTGAAGAACGGTTAGCCAATACAGACTCTTTTTATATCATGAGCAATGTTGACAAATTCTCAAATGGCGCAGAAGTGGACCTAGATGGCAATCGTCTCAATGACTACACACCAGCAGGGAATGTTATCTATGTCTCACCGCGCTATCTGATAGAAGAAAAGATTACCGTTTCTTCAGAGTTTATGGACAAGATGCAAAACTTGTCTGAGGGGGAGTTTGGGCTGATCTTGCCTGAGAGCTTTCGAGAGCAATCTGCCTACTATCAAGGATTATTTACAGATTACCTGCAAAATTTTTCATCTGAAAGTGTAGAAGTGACGAGTCAGAAACACTACCTCCCACAGGTAACGCTAGCTTTTACAGAAACAGGACAGGAACGCTTCCTCTATAACGATGGGTACAAGACGACACGTCAATACCTAAAAGATTCGATTATTGTGGTTCTAACGCCACAAGCGACTGGAACAAGAGCTGTTGCAGGGATGTTGTGGGGAACTACGGCTAATAGTGCCTTGAAACTAGATCGATATGGAGATAGCATCACAGCTCTAAAAGAGCAAGGTCTGTATCACAAGGTCTCTTATTTGGTAAAAAGCCAGCTATTTTTTGCCAAGGTACTAAATGACAAACGGATGGAGTTTTACTCTCTCCTTATTGGGACTATTTTGACCCTGTCTACGGCTATCTTGTTATTTGATTCCATGAATCTTCTCTATTTTGAGCAGTTCAGACGGGAAATTATGATTAAACGTCTTGCTGGCATGACAATCTATGAGCTTCATGGTAAGTACTTACTGGCGCAAGGAGGAGTTCTCTTGCTTGGCCTAGTCCTATCTAGTGTTTTGACAGGAGATAGCTTGATTAGCGCTTTAGTTGTAGCTTTATTTACTCTTAACGCCCTCTTGATTTTAGTAAGGCAGGATAAAAAAGAAGAAGCTGGTAGCATGGCAGTATTGAAAGGAAAATAAGATGATTGATATTCAAGGATTGGAAAAGAAATTTAATGACCGAGCGATTTTCTCTGGTTTGAATCTCAAGCTGGAGAAGGGCAAGGTTTATGCCTTAATCGGAAAGAGTGGGAGCGGAAAGACGACTCTGCTGAATATCTTAGGAAAGCTAGAAAAGATAGATGGTGGAAGGGTTCTCTATCAGGGGAAAGATTTAAACACCATTCCCACTCGTGAGTATTTTCGAGACCAGATGGGCTATCTCTTTCAAAATTTTGGCCTTTTAGAAAACCAATCAATCAAAGAGAATTTGGATTTGGGCTTTGTTGGTCAAAAAATCTCAAAAGTAGAACGTTTGGAAAGGCAAGTGGAGGCTTTAGAAAAGGTTAATCTAGGGTATTTGGATCTAGAACAAAAAATTTATACTTTATCTGGGGGAGAGGCTCAGCGAGTTGCCCTTGCGAAGACTATTTTGAAAAATCCACCCTTGATTTTGGCAGATGAACCAACAGCAGCTCTTGATCCTGAAAATTCAGAGGAGGTTATGAATCTCTTGGTGGACTTGAAAGATGAAAATCGCATGATCATCATTGCGACCCATAATCCCCTGGTCTGGAATAAGGCCGATGAAATCATTGATATGAGGGAGCTTGCTCATGTGTGAAAAAATTCGTATTCGCAGGGTATCTGATTATCCTAGTGCCAGAGGTGGTTTAGAAGATATTCTCATCATGGAAAATATGACCAATCATCTCCTTTTGGTTCAAATCCGAGTGAATGGGTATTTGCTTGATTTTGCTAGTATTGAAGGGCAAAGGCAAAAGCATTATCGTTTGAAAAATTTACCTCAAACGGTTGAACTGACAGTGGATGATGTGGAGGAGGATGTAGATTTGACCCTACCTGAAAATCGAAGTTATCAGGAAGCTGATTTTTTCGAACGGATGTTTCGAGAGAACCGCTAAGGCCACTTTTAAAGATTTCCAAGACTATCCTTCTTCATGAGGAAAGATAGTTTTTTGGTATGATTTTCACCCCCAAAATACAAGGGGAATGTGTTACAATAGTAGTAACAGATAATAGAAAAGAGAATAGATGAGAATTGCAGATTATAGCGTGACCAAGGCAGTGCTGGAGCGTCACGGTTTTACCTTTAAAAAGTCCTTCGGGCAAAATTTCTTGACGGATACCAATATCCTTCAAAAAATCGTGGATACAGCTGAAATTGATGATCAGGTTAATGTTATCGAAATAGGGCCAGGGATTGGTGCCTTGACGGAGTTTCTGGCTGAGCGTGCAGCTCAAGTCATGGCCTTTGAGATCGACCACCGTTTGGTACCGATTTTGGCAGATACTCTTCGTGATTTTGACAATGTAACAGTGGTTAACGAGGACATTCTCAAAGTTGATTTGGCGCAGCATATTCAGAATTTCAAAAATCCTGACCTGCCCATTAAGGTGGTAGCCAACTTGCCTTACTATATTACGACACCTATTCTCATGCACTTGATTGAAAGTGGCATTCCTTTTAGTGAGTTTGTCGTCATGATGCAGAAAGAAGTGGCGGATCGTATCTCCGCTCAACCCAATACCAAGGCTTACGGTAGCTTGTCGATTGCGGTGCAGTATTACATGACCGCCAAGGTTGCCTTTATCGTACCTCGTACGGTCTTTGTGCCAGCGCCAAATGTGGATTCAGCTATCCTGAAAATGGTACGCCGTCCAGAGCCAGCTGTAGCAGTGGAAGACGAGAACTTCTTCTTTAAGGTTTCCAAGGCTAGTTTTACCCATCGTCGCAAGACCTTGTGGAACAATTTGACAGGCTACTTTGGCAAGACTGAAGAAGTTAAGGACAAGCTGACCAAGGCCTTGGATCAAGCTGCTTTGTCACCAAGTGTGCGTGGGGAAGCTCTCAGCTTGTCAGAATTTGCCAGTCTAGCAGATGCACTTAAAGGGCAAGGACTCTAAGATGCAGGGACAAAAACTTAATTTTAGTAAAAAATGAAGTAGATCTTTCTATGATAAAACGCATATTATCAAGGTTTTCCAACACCTGATAATATGCGTTTCTCTGATTTTAAAGACTTTTGTCCCAGCATTTTGGTATATATAGTAGATTGAAATAAGATATGAACAAAGAGATTAGGAAAGTCAAATTAATTTCTAGAAACGTTTTAGAATCCTTAGTGTACTATTTCTAGGTTCAATCCACTATAGTTCGTATTAGATCAATGAATCAGTAGTTGATTGGGCACTTCATTAGATTTTTAAACTCGTGAAATACCTGATTAGCCTTGTGGGGCTGGACCAACGAAATCGAGTCTTTGTCTACCGATTTCTGTCCCATCGATTTTTCACTCGACATTTATATATGAAATTTACCCTAACAATACTATTCTATCATAAAACTAGTAGAAAAAACAGTCTTGTATTTATTTATTTATTTTTGTGCTATATTAGTAGGTGAATAAGGGCATGTTCAATAGACTTAGAAAGGAGTTTTTTGTAGCAAACTATTGAAATATATGTAGCCAAGATTTGGAACAGTTACCTATAGGAGTGTGAATTGCTTTCAGATAGATATCCTATTCTGAAATATAAGGAAACGTTCATCTTATATTAGCTATTTTTACTCCTTTTGAAAATGGGAAGGATATATTCATGAGAAAAAAATTAGTCAATAGCCTTATGTGTGCAGTGGTTCTATCAGGATTTCCTATTGCGACTTATGCAAATGAGAAGAATATTGGTCCAAATATAACGGTTTCTAATGGGCAAACTAGATTATCTATACCTGAAAAAAATGGGGTAGAAGTGATTCAGTCTGAAGAAAATCGAGTTGTATATGAGGTGAAAGAGGCAGCTAAAATAGAAACTAGCGATGGAGATATGGTGGCCCCCATTGTTGTGGATAGCCGTATTACTTCTATAAACAATCAAGTAGTACAAGGAAAAACTGTTTATACCGCTGATTTAGAGAAGGCTACTTTTGTTGAAGAGGGTTACAATAAGCTTGCTAAACCAACGAATATATTAGAACATATTTTTGGTATACAGAAAGTGCACGCTTATACTCAAAACATTACTACTCATCAAAGTCAGTTTGATAGTACTTATAGTGTGGAATTGTATACTGTTGTTCACTGGGTGAGTTATGATGGAGGTGTACAAAAAAATATTACTAAAATAAGTGGAGGAGTTGACTTCCATGAAAGGGATATCGAAATAGAATCTTCAAGTGTGGAAGTTAGACAAGGTGGTTGGTATTCATCCCAGCAAAAATGGTTTAATCCAGGTGCAAGAAGTAGTTGGGAGTATAGCACAGGTTTTTCTAATGTTGGATCAGGTGAAAATCGGGTAGTAACTAATTATACTGTTAATTTGATTCGATATGGAGATAGATGGTCAGCTTACTTGCAAAATAATCCATGGTAGAGAATATGAAAAAAATAATTAGTCCCCTTCTTTTTTTAGTGAGCTATTGTTTACCTTTCTATAAAGTAGTTGATGTGATTGATGGAGAAACGACTGAAAGTATGATTTATGGTTTTCAATTTATGTTGCGAAATTGGTCAATCTATCTACTTTGTCTGTTCTTATTGATGATTTTTCTATGGCGAAAGCAAGGATGGGTTCTAATTGTAGCAGTATTTATGTATGTTCTTTGTTTACTATCTCTAACGACCTATGATTTCTATCAATTTCCAATCATCTATCTACCAGGCTATTTTATAGAGTATGTCTTTCCCCACATGATGTATGGAGTTTATATTCATATTTTTTGTCTTGCTTTATTAGGTTTTTTCTATTACACACAGAAAAAGTAAAGCGAACAGGGAGTTTTAGGCTCTCTGTTCGCCTGTTTTTATATAAGGAGGTAGATTCGTTATTTTTGTATAAAACTTTGTATCTAAAGCGTGAGTGTATCTTTTTCTTTTAGAATAGACTTATCGAAATTGTAAAGAGAAGCTAAGCTAAAATAGCTTTTTTTTGTTATAATGGAACTAACAATTTTAAAGGAGTTATTTTGCAAGGACAAATCATTAAAGCCTTGGCTGGGTTCTACTATGTAGAGAGTGATGGTCAGGTTTATCAAACACGCGCGCGTGGGAATTTTCGTAAAAAAGGTCACACACCCTATGTCGGGGATTGGGTCGATTTTTCTGCCGAGGAAAATTCAGAAGGCTATATTCTCAAGATTCACGAACGGAAAAACAGTCTGGTCCGTCCGCCTATTGTCAATATTGACCAAGCTGTGGTGATCATGTCTGTCAAGGAACCTGACTTTAATAGCAATTTGCTGGATCGTTTCCTGGTTCTTTTGGAGCACAAGGCCATCCATCCCATCGTCTATATTTCTAAAATGGACTTGTTGGAAGATAGAGGAGAACTGGATTTTTATGAACAGGCTTATAGTGACATCGGCTATGACTTTGTGACCAGTAAAGAGGAACTCCTGCCCTTGTTAACAGGCAAGGTTACGGTCTTTATGGGGCAGACAGGTGTTGGGAAGTCAACTCTTCTCAATAAAATCGCACCAGACCTTAATCTTGAAACAGGAGAAATTTCAGACAGTCTGGGTCGCGGGCGCCACACCACTCGAGCTGTTAGTTTTTACAACCTCAATGGAGGTAAAATCGCAGACACACCAGGTTTTTCATCGCTGGATTATGAAGTATCAACGGCGGAAGACCTCAATCAGGCTTTCCCAGAGATTGCTACTGTTAGCCGAGATTGTAAGTTCCGTACTTGTACCCACACCCATGAGCCGTCCTGTGCAGTGAAGCCGGCTGTTGAAGAGGGTACCATTGCGTCCTTCCGTTTTGACAACTACCTGCAATTCCTCAGTGAAATTGAAAATCGCAGAGAAACCTATAAAAAAGTCAGTAAAAAAATTCCAAAATAAGGAGAAACCTATGTCTCAATACAAGATTGCTCCGTCAATTCTGGCAGCAGATTATGCCAACTTTGAACGTGAAATCAAACGTCTAGAAGCAACTGGTGCAGAATATGCCCATATCGATATCATGGATGGTCACTTTGTACCACAAATCAGTTTTGGTGCAGGTGTGGTTGAAGCTCTTCGTCCTCATAGCAAGATGGTCTTTGACTGCCACTTGATGGTGGTCAATCCAGAGCATCATTTAGAGGATTTTGCGCGTGCAGGTGCGGATATCATCAGTATCCATGTGGAAGCAACGCCTCATATTCATGGTGCCCTCCAAAAGATTCGTTCGCTCGGTGTTAAACCTTCTGTAGTTATCAATCCTGGTACGCCTGTTGAAGCCATTAAGCACATTCTTCACCTAGTTGACCAAGTCTTAGTCATGACAGTGAACCCTGGCTTTGGTGGACAAGCTTTTCTGCCAGAAACTATGGATAAGGTCCGTGAGTTGGTTGCTCTACGTGATGAAAAAGGCTTGAACTTTGAAATCGAAGTGGATGGTGGGATTGATGATAAAACGATTGCTCAAGCTAAAGAAGCTGGTGCGACCGTTTTTGTAGCAGGTTCCTATGTCTTTAAGGGAGAAGTCAATGAGCGAGTACAAACTCTCAGAAAACAACTGGACTAAGGTTGCAGTTTTTGCAGGCGGAGACCGTGGCCATTATCGGACAGATTTTGATGCTTTTGTCGGTGTGGATCGAGGTTCGCTCTGGGTCTTGGAAGAAGATTTGCCTCTTGCTCTAGCAGTCGGAGATTTTGATTCTGTGACGGAAGAAGAGCGACAGGTGATTCAAAAACGTGCCCAGCATTTTGTTCAAGCCCGACCAGAAAAAGATGATACCGATTTGGAATTGGCTCTCTTGACCATCTTTGAACAAAATCCTCAGGCTCAGGTTACTATTTTTGGTGCTTTGGGTGGTCGTATTGACCATATGTTGGCTAATGTCTTTCTGCCTAGTAATCCCAAGTTGGTGCCCTATGTGCGCCAGATAGCGATTGAGGATGGACAAAACTTGATTTCCTATTGTCCAGAAGGGACCAGTCAGCTAGAACCCCGCTCAGACTACGACTATCTTGCCTTTATGCCAGTTCGGGATAGCCAGCTGACTATTCTCGGCGCCAAGTATGAGTTGACAGAGAAAAATTTTTTCTTTAAAAAAGTGTACGCTTCTAACGAATATATAGATAGGGAAGTTTCGGTGACTTGCCCAGATGGCTATGTGGTCGTGCTGCATAGTAAGGACAGGAGGTAGGATGGAAAGTTTACTTGTTCTATTATTGATTGCCAACCTAGCTGGACTCTTTCTAATTTGGCAAAGGCAGGATAAGCAGGAAAAACATCTCAGCAAGAGCTTGGAGGATCAGGCAGATCACTTGTCAGACCAGTTGGATTACCGCTTTGAACAAGCCAGACAAGCCAGCCAGTTAGATCAAAAAGACTTGGAAGTAGCTGTCAGCGACCGTTTGCAAGAAGTTCGAATCGAGTTGCACCAAGGCTTAACTCAAGTTCGTCAAGAAATGACTGAGAATCTCCTCCAAACTAGGGATAAGACTGACCAACGTCTCCAAGCCTTGCAGGAATCAAATGAGCAACGTTTGGAACAAATGCGCCAGACAGTCGAGGAAAAACTAGAAAAAACCTTGCAGACACGCTTGCAGGCTTCCTTTGAGACAGTTTCCAAACAACTGGAGTCGGTCAATCGTGGCCTTGGAGAAATGCAGACAGTTGCCCGCGATGTCGGAGCCCTCAACAAGGTTCTCTCTGGAACCAAAACGCGAGGGATTCTGGGAGAATTGCAACTGGGACAAATCATCGAAGACATCATGACCCCTGCCCAGTACGAAAGAGAATACGCAACGGTTGAAAACTCCAGTGAACGAGTGGAGTATGCCATCAAGTTACCTGGACAAGGCGACCAGGAATATGTCTACCTGCCGATTGACTCCAAATTTCCTTTGGCTGATTATTACCGTCTAGAAGAAGCCTATGAAGCAGGAGATAGGGATGAGATTGAACGCTGTCGTAAGTCACTCTTAGCAAGCGTCAAGCGCTTTGCCAAGGATATTAGGAACAAGTACATAGCACCACCTCGGACGACCAATTTTGGAGTTTTGTTTGTTCCGACAGAAGGTCTTTACTCAGAAATCGTCCGCAATCCTGTTTTCTTTGATGACTTGAGACGGGAGGAGCAGATTATTGTTGCAGGTCCAAGTACCCTATCAGCCCTTCTCAATTCCTTATCAGTTGGTTTCAAGACTCTCAATATCCAAAAGAGTGCCGACCATATCAGTGAGACCCTTGCTAGCGTTAAGACCGAGTTTGGCAAGTTTGGTGGCATTCTGGTTAAGGCACAAAAACACCTCCAACATGCCTCTGGCAATATTGAGGAATTATTAAACCGTCGCACTACAGCTATCGAGCGAACGCTCCGTCACATTGAGTTATCAGAAGGTGAGCCTGCGCTTGATCTACTCCATTTCCAAGAAAATGAGGAAGAATATGAAGATTAGTCACATGAAAAAAGATGAGCTGTTTGAAGGATTTTACCTAATCAAGTCAGCTGACCTGAGACAAACTCGCGCTGGGAAAAACTACCTAGCTTTTACCTTCCAAGATGATAGTGGCGAGATTGAAGGGAAACTCTGGGATGCCCAACCTCATAATGTTGAGGCCTTTACAGCAGGTAAGGTTGTCCACATGAAAGGACGCCGAGAAGTTTATAACAACACCCCTCAAGTCAATCAAATTACCCTTCGCCTGCCTCAACCTGGTGAACCCAATGACCCAGCTGATTTCAAGGTCAAGTCGCCAGTTGATGTCAAGGAAATCCGTGACTACATGTCGCAAATGATTTTTAAAATTGAAAATCCTGTCTGGCAACGAATTGTCCGAAAGCTCTACACCAAGTATGATAAGGAATTTTACTCCTATCCAGCTGCCAAGACTAATCACCATGCCTTTGAAACGGGTTTGGCCTATCATACGGCGACCATGGTGCGTTTGGCAGATGCTATTAGCGAAGTCTATCCTCAGCTCAATAAGAACCTGCTCTATGCAGGGATTATGCTGCATGACTTGGCTAAGGTCATTGAATTGACGGGGCCAGACCAGACTGAGTATACAGTGCGAGGCAATCTTCTTGGACATATCGCTCTGATTGATAGTGAAATTACCAAGACAGTTATGGAACTTGGCATCGATGATACCAAGGAAGAAGTCGTTTTGCTTCGTCACGTTATCCTCAGTCACCACGGCTTACTTGAGTATGGAAGTCCAGTCCGTCCACGTATTATGGAAGCAGAGATTATCCATATGATTGACAATCTGGATGCAAGCATGATGATGATGTCAACAGCTCTGGCTTTGGTGGATAAAGGAGAGATGACCAATAAAATTTTCGCTATGGACAATCGTTCCTTCTATAAACCAGATTTAGATTAATAATTTAAGAAAAATGAGCATTTTTTAGGATAAGAATGTTCGTTTTTTTATGTGAATATGGTATAATAGATAAAATATCAAAATTAAATGAAGTGGGAAATAGAAATGAAATTAAGAAGAAGTGATCGGATGGTTGTCATTTCCAACTATTTGATTAATAATCCTTATAAACTAACTAGTCTCAATACTTTTGCTGAAAAGTATGAATCTGCTAAATCATCCATCTCAGAAGATATCGTCATTATCAAACGCGCCTTTGAAGAAATTGAAATCGGCCATATTCAGACTGTGACTGGGGCTGGTGGGGGTGTCATCTTCACACCATCAATCTCAAGTCATGATGCCAAGGAAATGGTTGAGGACTTGCGTGCCAAGTTGTCAGAAAGTGACCGTATCTTGCCAGGTGGCTATATCTATCTGTCTGATTTGCTTAGCACACCAGCTATCTTGAAAAATATTGGACGCATTATTGCCAAGAGCTTTATGGATCAAAAAATTGATGCGGTTATGACGGTAGCGACCAAGGGTGTTCCACTTGCAAATGCAGTTGCCAATGTCCTCAATGTTCCCTTTGTCATTGTGCGCCGTGACTTGAAAATTACCGAAGGTTCAACGGTTAGTGTCAACTATGTATCAGGTTCGAGTGGTGACCGTATCGAGAAAATGTTCCTTTCAAAACGTAGCCTCAAGGCAGGAAGTCGTGTTTTGATTGTGGATGATTTCTTGAAAGGCGGAGGAACTGTCAACGGGATGATTAGTCTCTTGCGTGAGTTCGATTCAGAATTAGCAGGTGTAGCCGTCTTTGCGGACAATGCCCAAGAAGAACGCGAAAAGCAGTTTGACTATAAGTCACTCTTGAAGGTAACCAATATTGATGTCAAGAATCAAGCCATCGATGTTGAGGTTGGTAATATCTTTGATGAAGATAAATAAGAGATAGAACTAAAGGTTGGAACGATAGTCCCAGCCTTTCTTTGCAAATAGAATAGAAGGAAGCTTATGAAAACACCATTTATCAATAAAGAAGACTTAGAAAAGATTGTTGCCGAGTTCCCAACTCCCTTTCACTTGTATGATGAGAAGGGAATTCGTGAGAAGGCAAGAGCCGTCAACCAAGCATTTTCGTGGAACAAGGGCTTTAAGGAATATTTTGCAGTTAAGGCTACTCCAACACCAGCTATTTTGAAAATTCTCCAAGAGGAAGGTTGTGGCGTGGACTGCTCTAGTTATGTGGAGCTTTTGATGAGTCATAAACTGAATTTTCCAGGTTCTGAGATTATGTTCTCTTCAAACAACACGCCAGACAAGGAATATGCCTATGCGCGTGAATTGGGTGCGACCATTAACTTGGATGCCTTTGAAGATATTGAACATCTGGAGAGAGCGGCAGGCATTCCAGAGATTATCTCTTGTCGTTACAACCCTGGAGGCGTTTTTGAACTAGGAACAGACATTATGGACAATCCTGGAGAAGCCAAGTTTGGCATGACCAAGGACCAGCTCTTTGAAGCCTTTGCCATCTTGAAGGAAAAAGGAGCTGAGACTTTTGGGATTCACTCTTTCTTAGCGTCCAATACCGTGACCCATCTCTATTATCCAGAGTTGGCTCGTCAGCTTTTTGAATTGGCTGTTGAAATCAAGGAAAAGTTGGGCATTTCGCTAGACTTTATCAATCTTTCTGGCGGTATTGGTGTTAACTATCGTTCAGACCAGGAGCCGAACGATATCGCCTTGATTGGCGAGGGGGTTCGTAAGGTTTATGAAGAAGTTCTTACGCCAGCAGGTCTTGGTCAGGTCAAGATTTTCACCGAATTGGGTCGCTTTATGCTAGCCCCTCACGGTGCTTTGGTCACAAGAGTCACCCATAAGAAGGAAACCTACCGTACCTATCTCGGTGTGGATGCATCGGCAGTCAACCTTATGCGTCCAGCCATGTATGGAGCCTACCATCATATTACCAATGTGACCCATCCAGATGGACCAGCTGAAGTGGTAGATGTGGTCGGTTCACTCTGTGAAAACAATGATAAATTTGCAGTGAATCGCGAACTTCCTCATACAGAAATCGGTGATTTGCTGGTAATTCATGATACAGGTGCCCACGGATTTTCAATGGGCTACCAGTATAACGCCAAACTTCGCTCTGCGGAAATCCTTTATACCGAAGAAGGCAAAGCCCGTCAAATCCGCCGTGCAGAGCGCCCTGAGGACTATTTTGCAACCTTGTATGGTTTTGATTTTGAAGAATAAAATGATAATTAATTGAAAATGAAATTGAAAAACAGATTGCTTTCTAAAAAATAGACAAAAATCTTGTTTTTCTTTCAAGTCGTGATATAATAAAACTATAAAACGTTTTCAAGGAAGGTAACGATATGTCTGAAGAAACAATTGATTATGGACAAGTGACAGGAATGGTGCATTCAACGGAGAGCTTTGGTTCCGTAGACGGGCCTGGTATTCGCTTTATTGTCTTTTTGCAGGGCTGTCACATGCGTTGCCAGTATTGCCATAACCCAGATACTTGGGCCATGGAGTCCAACAAATCACGTGAACGGACGGTAGATGATGTCTTGACAGAGGCCTTGCGCTACCGCGGTTTCTGGGGGAATAAGGGTGGGATTACAGTCAGTGGAGGAGAAGCCCTCTTGCAGATTGATTTCTTGATTGCCCTCTTTACCAAGGCCAAAGAACACGGAATCCACTGTACCTTGGATACCTGTGCCCTTCCTTTCCGCAATAAACCACGTTACCTTGAAAAGTTTGACAAGCTCATGGCTGTCACTGACTTGGTTCTCTTGGATATCAAGGAAATCAACGAAGAACAGCACAAGATTGTTACCAGCCAAACCAATAAAAATATCTTGGCCTGTGCCCAGTATCTATCAGATATTGGAAAGCCTGTCTGGATTCGCCACGTGCTAGTTCCGGGATTGACAGATAGAGATGATGACTTGATTGAACTTGGTAAGTTCGTCAAGACCCTCAAAAATGTGGATAAGTTTGAAATTCTGCCTTATCATACTATGGGAGAATTCAAGTGGCGTGAATTGGGAATCCCTTATTCGCTCGAAGGGGTTAAACCACCAACAGCAGACCGCGTGAAAAACGCTAAAAAACTCATGGATACCGAAAGTTACCAAGACTATATGAAACGTGTACATGGATAAAAAAGAAGCTCGATGGGAACATCGGGCTTTTAAGTTTACATAAATATATATAACTAAATAAAACAAAATTTTATACTCTTCGAAAATCTCTTCAAACCACGTTAGCTTCCATCTGCAACCTCAAAACAGTGTTTTGAGCAGCTTGCGGCTAGCTTCCTAGTTTGCTCTTTGATTTTCATTGAGTATTAAATCTTTTGACTCTTTAAATTCTGAAAAAAATCCGAAAATGAGTGTGTAAGATATAGTTACTTTTAGAAATATTAAATAGAATAGGAGAACATCATGGAACAAAGTATTACCATTAAAAATTTATGTAAGTCATATGGCCAAACTCAAATTTTAAAAGATATTTCTTTTGAAGCAAAAGCAGGTAGAGTGACTGCTTTCCTGGGTCCAAATGGAGCTGGAAAAAGTTCAACCTTACGTATTTTATTAGGATTAGACAAAGCAACATCTGGTCTTACCAAAATTGGAGATCAAACTTATAAGGAATTAAAATTTCCTCTAAAGACTGTAGGAGCTTCATTTGACAGTGTAGGAGCTCCTGATGATCGGACTGTTTATCAGCATTTGAAAATTGTTGCTGCGAGTAATGGGATATCCAGTCAGCGAATTGAGCAAGTCTTGGATATGGTGGATATTAGCCATAAGAAAAAATCTAAAATTGAAAAATTATCATTAGGAGAAGGACAACGCTTGGGAATTGCAACAGCTCTATTAGGAAATCCTCAGTATCTGATATTGGATGAACCGACAAATGGGTTGGATCCAAGAGGAATTCGGTGGTTTAGAGAGTTTATAAAAAAACAAGCTCAAGAAGGGAAAACTGTCTTGCTATCATCTCATATATTATCGGAAGTGGAAGCAGTAACAGATGATGTAGTTATCATAAATAAAGGCAAAGTTCTTATAAAAGGGACTTTACAAGAAGTGATGAAAAATCTTTCTTCACTAGAGGAAGTCTTCTTTAGTTTAACAGAGGGAGGGAAGTGACATGGCACTTATTTACTCACTTCATTCTGAAATATTGAAATTGCTTTATAGGAGAGCTACTCATATTGTACTATTCTTGATACTGGTATTTCAAACGTTTTTAGCAAATATTGGTGCTTCTCAAATTGTTTCAGTTGGTATCCATGCTACACCAGAGACAAATCCAGAATTGGCAGAAGCTATACCTCCGATTGAATTTTTAGGTTTTGATGTCACTTTATTTGGTGTTTTTATTATGATTATCCTAGGTTCAATTTATGGAGCCGAGGAGTACAAAGGCTCTGCTATTCGTACAAGCCTCCTCTCTATTACAAATCGAAGTACTTTCCTAGTTTCAAAAACATTAGTTTGGCTTGTATTTTCTTTTTTCATTTCCTTTCTATCAATATTCCTTACGATTAACATGACACACTATGTTTTAGGACAAGATGGCTTATTGCTTTTTTCACTAAATGGAACAGTTTGGTTCTATATATTTTTAGCCAGTATAGCTTGGACTTTGTTGGGACTGCTGGCCTATATTATGGCTTTGACATTTAAAACAGCCATTGTTCCTCTATTATTTTTGCTTCCTCAAGTCTACAATTTAGGAACATTCTTAGCAAACTATATATCGGTTGCAAAATTTCTTCCAGTTGCATTGGGGCAAGGATTGATTGCTACATCTCCTCAAATTTTAGAACAGAATAGTTTACAACATATTTTATTTTTACTTTGTTGGAACTTCTCATTCTTGGCTTTAGCAATTTACCGCTTACTTAAGTCAGATATTGGAGGAGGTGAATGAGTTGAAAGAGCAACTTAAAAGTGAGTATCTCAAGTTTATGATGAATCCTTGGCACTGGTTGATTATAGGTGCTCTATTACTGTGTGTTCCGGCGATGGTTATTTTTTTAAATAGTAAGCCAGACCAGTTGACCCTACAGTTTGTTTTGGAACAGCTACTACAAAGTCTCTATTTAGGACAGGCAGGTTTCATTAGTCTAGCTGTTCTATTTATAGGTCAAGAATTTACAGGTTCAAGCCTTCGTACCAGTTTTCTTACCTGTCCAAATCGTTTGAAATTTATAGTATCTAAACTAGCTATTGTATTATGTATGGAAATTGTATTACTGGTTGCTGTAATATCATTATGCATACTAATCGCGCAAGGATACTACAATATCAATCTTTTGAGTAATATTAAACATGTTCTAACAATTCTATTTCCAGCTTATATTTCTATTCTAACCTTCTCTCTTTTAAGTGGTATTTTTGTATTTATTTCCCAGTCTTTTATCTTAATTTTGGGAATCAGTTTATCCCTTTTATTGGGGTTGGGGCAAATGTTATTACAATTCAGTTCTTTTTTTAGAAATTTACCATTACTGGCTAGTATGAATTGTTTTTATACCTATCCATTGTCTCTTTATTATCCAGTGTGGCAAGGCTTAGGGATACAAATAGTTTGGTTATTAATTGTTTTTCTATTTGCTACATTGATACTTATAGGAAAAAATGTACGCTAAAGACAGGGGATATCCTGTCTTTTTCTCAGTTGGTGCTATAATATATTCAGGAGGGTGAGTTATGGCTTATAAAATTTTGGTGGTAGATGATGATCTTGCTATTCTTCGCCTAATAAAAAAAGTACTAGAATATGAAAAATATGAAGTAGTCATACGAAATAAGATAGAAGAGATTGATCTTTGTGATTTTACAGGATTTGACTTGATTTTATTAGATATTATGATGCCTGTTAGTGGTTTAGAAATCTGTCAGATGATTCGCGAGCAGATAACTGTTCCTATCTGTTTTATAACTGCCAAGGATATGGATGAAGATTTAGTAGCTGGAATCAATGCAGGTGCTGATGATTATATTATGAAGCCCTTTAGTATGCAAGAATTGTTAGCACGTGTTAAAATGCACTTGCGTCGTGAAGAACGGATTAAAGGAAATGTTCATCAAATAAAGATTGGAAAGCTTATACTATATGCGGATAGTAAGGAACTATTTGTAAACGATGATAAGATTGCCTTGACAAGGAGAGAATTTGACATAGTGAATCTTTTGGCAAGCAACCCAAGTAAAATATATTCTATTGAGGAAATTTATAATTATCTATATCCACAAAGTTCAGAAGCGCTTTTACGTTCGGTTTCAGAGTATATTTATCAAATTCGTCAAAAGCTGAAACCTTATCAAATAAATCCAATTAAAACCTTGTACGGTGGAGGATATCAATGGGTAGAATCAAAAGTTTTAGACAATTAATTCGAGAAACCTGTTGGAGAATTATTTGGCAGTTTAGTCTTGGCTTACTAATGGCCTATCTTATTCCCTTAGCTTCAGTATCTATACAAATAAATGAAGATGGGAAACCTTTAAACAATAGTGGTGTTCTATCAATCTTTTTTAATGTGTCATCATGGATATATATTTGTGTTTTATTGATTATTCTAATAAGTTATCACATTGGAAAATTGTTGAAAAAACTAAGTTATGAAATGACTTTGATTTATGAAAATAGTATATGGTTAGAGCGGGAATGTACAGAAAGTTTAACGGTTAAAGAATTTCGCGAGACAGGAAATCGGATTATTGTGATGCAAGATAGAATTCGACAATTAATAGTTGATGAGAAAGAACAGAAAGAAGATTTGATGTTTCAAGTTTCAGCAGCTTCTCATGATTTAAAGACTCCCTTAACCATTATTAGGGGGAATGTGGAATTTTTGCAGGCGATAACTGAAAACGACCAATCTCAAGAATGCTTAGCAGATATAGAAAGAGCTAGTCAACAGTTACTAGATTATTTCAATCAATTGATTCACTATTCTAAAACCTATTATGATGATGAGACAGGCTGGGTGGAATATTCCTCTTCAGATTTTATCAATGAATTAGAGAAAGAAGTCTCTTTTTTGATAAAAAATCAGATGAAGTTTTCTTTTGAACAAAATGTGAAAGGAACTGAAAACTATTATATAAATCCATCTCTTCTGATTCGTGCCATACAAAATATTTTAACAAATGCTTTGGAATACGCCGATAAACAGAATCCTAAAATTAAAATTAGGGTAGAGCAAGAGGCGAAAGAATTAAAAATAGCTATATGGAATAATGGCTCTGAATTTCCAGAGGAAGTTTTAACTAATTTTGGAAAGCTCTTTTATCGTATGGATAAAGCTAGATCGGTTAAAGAGCAACATTATGGTATTGGACTTAGTTTTGTATGTAGAGTTGCAAAACTACACAAAGGCCGAGTTGAGCTTAGAAATAGAGACGAGGGAGCAGAAGTTTTAATGACTCTCAATTGTATTAAATCATAGCGATTTACTTGTTAATTTATGATTGAATCGTTTTTAGAATATTTAACGTTTTCGATTAGTATAGGATGTAACAGTAGATAATAAAAACGAATGATGATATCTAGTTGATGAAAACTATTTATCATTCATTCGTTTTTTTAATTATTGGATAATATACGCAGCTTTATCTCGAACGTTGTTTCCCAGCGTTGCGATTTTTGTGTTTTTTCTTGCTTGTGATAGCAGTTGGTTGTTCAGGAGTAACGTCTTTTCGTCCACTTGGTGTAGAGAAAGCACTTGCTTTTGGTGGGTTCTTGGCTAGTTCTTCACGGACTTTTTTGCGAAGTTTTGGACGAACGATATAGTTGACGATAAACTGTTGGAGAATCATCATGAAACCACCGACAACCCAGTAAAGTGTGACACTAGCTGGTGAAATGAGGGAGAAGACAACAATCGTGATTGGGCTCACGTAAGCCATTTTCTTGATTTGTTCTCTTTGCATTTCGTCTTCTACTCCGTGAAGTGAAAGGAGCGATTGAAGATAGTAAAGGACACCTGCGCAGGCAACCAAAATCATACTTGGAGAACCTAGAGGAATGCCTAGGTAGCTTGCTTGAGCAACCCCTTCAGTATGTTGGGCAGCAAAGTAAATTGCAGAGAAGAAAGGCATTTGAAGGAGGATAGGGAAGCATCCTACACCACCAAACATGCTGATGCCGTGCTCTTTTTGAGCGGCAAAGAGAGCTTGTTGGGCTTCGAGTTTTTCTTCTTGAGTAGTCGCTTCCTTGAGACGAGTTTGATGTGGCTCAAGGACGTGCTTGAGGGCGTTCATCTTTTCAGAGTGAAGCGTTGCCTTCCATGATTGGTAGATACCAAGTGGCAAGATAATCAAGCGCACGATAATGGTTACGATAATGATAGCCATACCAAAGCCTAGACCTTGATCGGTAGCGAAGTACTTGATAGCTTCAGCCATAGGCGCTCCGAAAGTATTCCAAATAAATCCTGTTGGCTCTCCTGTTGCTTTATCGACGCTAACACAGCCAGTCAAGACAAGCAACATAGCCACTCCCATAGTCGAGAGTGCAAAACGTTTAATAGATTTCACTGTTTTTATTCCTTCTTAAAAAATTATACCTTTCTATTCTACTGTTTTTTTACAAAATATACAATAGTTCTAGAGACTTAATTTGCGATTTTGAAGTCAGGGTAAGGAGGAAAGTTACTTAGTTTGACATCTAAGTAGCTGACTTTTGAAAAAGGTGTGGGTCCTTTTCGGATTTCTTGGATAAACTTTGCCATGATAGCAGATGAGTCTGCTTGGGCTAAGATTTCCACTGTGCCATCGTCATTATTCCATACCCGACCTGTGATGCCACCAATTTCAAGTGCCAAGCTGTAAACACCCCAACGAAAGCCGACTCCCTGTACCCTACCTTGGGCAATCATTCTAACCTTTTGCATACCAAACCTCTTTGATTGTGTTATAATATTTCTATGACTATTATAACCTCAAAAGCCAATTCTGTGGTAAAAAATACCAAGAAATTACACCAAAAAAAATACCGCAAGTCTGCTTATTTGATTGAAGGCTGGCACTTGTTTGAAGAAGCTGTTCAAGCTGGAGTGACGATTGAGAAAATCTTTGCTCTAGAAAATTACCGAGATCAGTTAGCTGCGTTTCCGCAAACTGTCTGGGTGTCAGAGGATATTTTGCTAGATTTGGCGGATTCTCAGACTCCACAGGGAATTGTTGCGGTGGTTCAAAAAGAAGAAGTAGGACAAGCTGATCTGAGTCAGGGCAAGTTTTTATTTTTGGAAGATGTGCAAGATCCTGGTAATGTGGGAACGATCATTCGGACTGCGGATGCAGCAGGTTTTACTGGAGTAATTGTTTCAGATAAATCGGCAGATATCTACAGTCTCAAGACCCTACGTTCTATGCAAGGCAGTCATTTTCATCTGCCTATTTACCGGATGTCTAGTCAAAGGCTTCTCGAGGGAGCTAAAGAAGCAGCTATCCCAGTGCTAGCAACAACCCTATCTAAAGATTCTGTTGATTACAGAGAACTGCCTCCTATAGAAAATTTTGTACTAGTCATGGGAAATGAGGGTCAAGGAATTAGTTCCCTCATGGCTGAAAGTGCAGACCAGTTGGTCCATATTAGCATGAAGGGTCAGGCGGAGAGTCTCAATGTTGCAGTTGCAGCTGGTATTTT
Organism: uncultured Streptococcus sp.; assembly: GCF_963516575.1. Lineage (GTDB taxonomy): Bacteria > Bacillota > Bacilli > Lactobacillales > Streptococcaceae > Streptococcus. The sequence continues at coordinate 6,900 of NZ_CAUQCP010000021.1, read as the reverse complement.
GATTTTCCATTTAAGCTAATTTTAACTTTCTTTGTTATAATCAAGGAAAGACATTCATAGAAAAGGAGAAAAGATGAATCACACTATTATTCACGACCGCGCAGGTCTCAATCAATTTTACGCTAAGGTTTATGCCTTTGTTGGTCTGGGAATCGGACTATCCGCTTTGGTATCAGGCCTTATGTTGACGGTCTTTCAGTCTCAGTTGGTTTACTTTTTGATGCAGGGGCGTCTCTGGTTGACCATTGCTACTTTTGCAGAGCTAGCTCTGGTCTTTGTTGCCAGCAGTATGGCTTCAAAGAATAGCCCAGCGGCTCTTCCAGTATTTTTACTTTACTCAGTATTAAACGGCTTTACCCTCAGTTTTGTGGTGGCTTTCTATACTCCAGGTACAGTTTTATCTGCCTTTGTATCAAGCGCCCTTCTCTTCTTTGTCATGGCAGCAGTTGGTATGTTCACCAAGAAAGACTTGAGTGGGATTGGTCGAGCGATGATGGCAGCTCTCATTGGTTTGCTGATTGCTATGGTAGTCAATATTTTCTTGGCTAGCGGTTTCTTTGATTATATGATTAGCGTAGCAATGGTTTTAGTTTTCTCAGGGCTGATTGCTTGGGACAACCAAAAAATTCGCCTTGCCTATGAACAATCACAAGGTCGTGTAGCGACAGGCTGGGTTGTGTCAATGGCTCTCAGTATCTATCTTGATTTTATCAATCTTTTCCTAAGTATTTTACGTATCTTCGGTCGTAATGACTAAAGGGTCTATGAAATCAGTGTTTTGAGTGACACTGATTTTTTTAAAAATTTCTCTTTTCTTTTCTTGAAAATAGGTGTATAATGCTTTTAATTAAATTTTTGAGGAGTAGCTTATGAAGAAAAGTTTTATCCACCAACAAGAAGAAATTTCCTTTGTCAAAAACACTTTTACCCAGTATTTGAAAGACAAGCTAGAAGTCGTCGAAGTTCAAGGTCCTATCTTGAGCAAGGTCGGTGACGGGATGCAGGATAACCTATCTGGTGTGGAAAATCCAGTATCTGTCAAGGTTTTGCAGATTCCTGATGAAACCTATGAAGTGGTGCATTCACTTGCTAAATGGAAACGCCATACTCTAGCTCGCTTTGGTTTCGGTGAGGGTGAAGGTCTTTTTGTCCACATGAAGGCCCTTCGTCCAGACGAAGACTCGCTGGATGCAACCCACTCTGTCTTTGTGGATCAGTGGGACTGGGAAAAGGTCATTCCAAATGGTCAACGAGACATTGCTTACCTAAAAGAAACAGTTGAGAAGATTTACAAGGCTATTCGCCTGACTGAGCTAGCAGTAGAAGCCCGCTATGACATCGAGTCTGTCTTGCCAAAACAAATCACTTTTATCCATACAGAAGAGTTGGTAGAGCGCTACCCAGACTTGACACCGAAAGAACGTGAAAATGCTATCTGTAAAGAATTTGGTGCTGTTTTCTTGATTGGTATCGGTGGGGAATTACCAGACGGTAAACCGCACGATGGACGTGCACCAGACTACGATGACTGGACCAGCGAGTCTGAGAATGGCTACAAGGGTCTGAATGGCGATATTCTTGTTTGGAATGAGGCTTTAGGTGGAGCCTTTGAGTTGTCCTCTATGGGAATCCGTGTAGATGAGGAAACGCTTCGCCGTCAGGTTGCCATCACAGGTGATGAAGACCGCTTGGAATTGGAATGGCACAAGGCTTTGTTGAATGGCCTGTTCCCATTGACAATCGGTGGAGGAATTGGACAATCTCGTATGGCCATGTTCTTACTTCGCAAGAAACATATCGGAGAAGTGCAAACAAGTGTTTGGCCTCAAGAAGTCCGCGATACTTACGAAAATATTTTGTAGAGAATCGAACCGCAAGGTTCGGTTTTCTTTCTCTTTTTGCCTATAATTTGGTATAATAAACGGTATGAAAATCGTATCAGGAATCTATGGGGGACGTCCCCTCAAGACATTAGAAGGCAAGACGACAAGACCTACTTCGGATAAGGTTAGGGGAGCCATTTTTAACATGATTGGTCCCTACTTTGAAGGTGGACGAGTCTTGGACCTGTATGCAGGGAGTGGTGGTTTATCTATCGAGGCAGTCTCGCGTGGCATGTCCAGCGCTGTTTTGGTGGAGCGAGACCGTAAGGCTCAGGCTATCGTGGCTGAAAATATCCAGATGACCAAGGAAGTTGGAAAATTTCAACTCCTAAAGATGGATGCAGAAAGAGCATTGGAACAGCTATCTGGGGAATTTGACCTCATTTTCTTAGACCCTCCTTATGCCAAGGAACAAATCGTAGCAGATATTGAAAAAATGGCTGAGAGAGCGCTTTTTTCTGAAGATGTCATGGTCGTGTGTGAGACGGATAAGGCCGTTGAGCTTCCAGAAGAAATTGCCTGTCTTGGCATCTGGAAGGAAAAAATTTATGGAATTAGTAAGGTGACAGTTTATGTCAGATAAGATTGGCTTATTCACAGGCTCATTTGATCCGATGACAAATGGGCATCTGGATATCATTGAACGGGCTAGCAGACTTTTTGATAAGCTCTATGTTGGTATTTTTTTTAATCCCCACAAACAAGGATTTCTCCCTATCGAAAATCGTAAACGGGGGCTAGAAAAGGCTGTGAAACATTTGGAAAATGTTGCAGTCGTGTCTTCTCATGATGAATTGGTAGTTGATGTCGCAAAAAGACTGGGGGCTACTTGCCTAGTGCGGGGCTTGAGGAATGCGGCGGATTTGCAATATGAAGCCAGTTTTGATTACTACAATCATCAGCTGTCTCCTGATATAGAGACCATTTATTTGCATAGTCGACCTGAACATCTCTATATCAGTTCATCCGGCGTTAGAGAGCTTTTGAAGTTTGGTCAGGATATTACCTGCTATGTTCCCGAGAGTATTTTGGAGGAAATAAAAAATGAAAAAAAAGATTAGATGGCCCTTATATGTCATTGCGACCTTGATTGTGACCTTCTTGGCATTTGTAGTGCCCTTGCCCTACTATATAGAAGTTCCAGGTGGTTCGGAAGATATTCGCCAAGTCCTTAAAGTAAATGACACAGAAGATAAGGAAGCTGGGGCCTATCAATTCGTTACGGTTGGTGTCCAGCATGCTACTTTAGCCCATATGATTTATGCTTGGTTGACGCCTTTTACAGATATTCGTAGTGCTCAAGAGACTACAGGTGGTTCTTCCGATGTTGAATTTATGCGGATTAATCAATTCTACATGCAAACATCGCAAAATATGGCCAAGTATCAAGGGCTAAAAACAGCTGGTAAAGATATCGAACTCAAATACCTTGGGGTTTATGTTTTGACTGTGACGGATAATTCGACCTTTAAAGGGATTCTTAACATCTCTGATACAGTTACCGCAGTCAATGATCAGACCTTTGACAGTTCCAAAGACTTGATTGATTATGTCAATTCTCAAAAATTAGGGGACTCCGTCAAGGTCACCTATGAAGAGGATGGGCAAACCAAGTCTGCAGAAGGTAAGATTATCACCTTGGAAAATGGCAAAAATGGAATTGGAATCGGCTTGATTGACCGTACGGAAGTGACCAGTGATGTCCCAATTCGCTTTTCAACAGCTGGTATTGGCGGTCCAAGTGCAGGTCTCATGTTTAGTCTGGCCATCTATACCCAAATAGCTGACCCTGGCCTTCGTAATGGCCGTATTGTTGCTGGTACAGGTACCATTGACCGTGATGGTAATGTGGGGGACATTGGAGGTATTGATAAGAAAGTTGTAGCTTCGGCTAGAGAAGGTGCTGCGATTTTCTTTGCCCCTGATAACCCTGTTAGTGAAGAAGAACAAAAAGCGCATCCGGATGCGAAAAACAACTACCAAACAGCCCTAGAAGCAGCCAAAACAATCAAGACAGATATGAAAATCGTGCCTGTTAAAACCCTACAAGATGCAATTGATTACTTGAAAAACAATCCCTAATTTTTGAGTGAAGTTTCCAAACTAGCGCACAAACAGAGAAGATGGTATAATAGTCAAATGGTTCAATTATTATTCACTCTAAGCAGTCACATGCTCTTTATTTATGTGAGTTTTTACCTTTTAAAGAATCTTGTTAGATGGGAAAAAGTCTTAAAAGTGACAGCTGAGAACACAGGAAAAGTTCGTTTACTAGTAGCCTTTTTTAGCATTGTAATGGGCTACATCATGAGTTCTTTCTTTATCAGCCTATATCAGTTGTGGCAAGAAGCGCTTAGAGGACTATTATAAAATCAAGAGTAAAGGAAATAAGTATGGAAAAAATTGTGGTTCAAGGTGGCGATAATCGTCTGGTAGGAAGTGTTACGATCGAAGGAGCAAAAAATGCAGTCTTGCCCTTGTTGGCAGCGACTATTCTAGCAAGTGAAGGAAAGACCGTCTTGCAGAATGTTCCTATCTTGTCAGATGTTTTCACTATGAATCAGGTGGTTCGTGGTTTGAATGCCAAGGTGGATTTTAATGAAGAAGATCATCTTGTTGAGGTGGACGCGACTGGCGATATCACTGAGGAAGCTCCTTACAAGTATGTCAGCAAGATGCGCGCCTCCATCGTTGTATTGGGGCCAATTCTTGCCCGTGTAGGTCATGCCAAGGTATCCATGCCAGGTGGTTGTACCATTGGTAGCCGCCCTATTGACCTTCATTTGAAAGGTCTAGAAGCTATGGGGGCTAAGATTAGTCAGACAGCTGGTTATATCGAAGCCAAGGCTGATCGCTTACATGGAGCTCATATCTATATGGATTTCCCAAGTGTTGGTGCTACTCAGAACTTGATGATGGCAGCGACGCTAGCTGATGGGGTGACAGTGATTGAAAATGCTGCGCGTGAGCCTGAGATTGTTGACCTAGCCATTCTCCTCAATGAAATGGGAGCTAAGGTTAAGGGTGCTGGTACAGAGACCATTACCATTACCGGTGTTGAGAAACTTCATGGTACGACTCATAATGTAGTCCAAGACCGTATCGAAGCAGGAACCTTTATGGTGGCTGCTGCCATGACTGGTGGTGATGTCTTGATTAAAGACGCTGTTTGGGAGCACAACCGTCCCTTGATTGCCAAATTGCTTGAAATGGGAGTGGAAGTGACAGAGGAGACTGAAGGGATTCGAGTTCGTTCTCAACTAGAAAATCTAAAAGCTGTCCATGTAAAAACCTTGCCCCACCCAGGTTTTCCAACGGATATGCAGGCCCAATTTACAGCCTTGATGACCGTCGCAAAAGGGGAATCAACCATGGTGGAGACAGTTTTCGAAAATCGTTTCCAACATCTAGAAGAAATGCGTCGCATGGGCTTGCATTCTGAGATTATCCGTGATACAGCTCGTATTGTTGGTGGACAGGCTTTGCAGGGAGCAGAAGTTCTTTCAACTGACCTTCGTGCCAGTGCAGCCTTGATTTTGACAGGTTTAGTAGCACAAGGAGAAACTGTGGTTGGTAAATTGGTTCACTTGGATAGAGGTTACTACCGATTTCATGAGAAGTTGGCGCAGCTAGGTGCTAAGATTCAGCGGATTGAGGCAAGTGATGAAGATGAATAAGAGATCAAGCTATGTAATCAAGCGTTTACTTCTAGTCATTTTGATACTGTTTTTAGGAGTTCTAGCCCTAGGAATTGGCTTAATGGTAGGTTATGGAATCTTGGGCAAGGGTCAAGATCCATGGGCTATCCTGTCTCCAGCAAAATGGCAGGAATTGATTCATAAATTTACAGGAAATTAGGCTGGAGAACCAGTCTTTTTCTAGAGATAAGGAGAAAAATGGATAGAAAAACAAGACAGACATTGATCGGGCTGCTAGTGTTATTGCTTTTATCTGTGGGAAGCTATTATATTAAGCAGATGCAGTCGACAGCGAATAGTCCCAAAACCAAGCTTAGTCAGAAAAAAGAAGCGTCTGAGGCTCCTAGTCAAGAATTGGCAGAAAGTGTCTTAACAGATGCAGTCAAGAGTCAAATAAAAGGGAGTCTGGAGTGGAATAGCTCAGGTGCTTTTATCGTCAATGGTAATAAAACAAATCTAGATGCCAAGGTTTCAAGTAAGCCCTACGCTGATAATAAAACAAAGACAGTGGGCAAGGAAACAGTGCCAACCGTAGCAAATGCCCTCTTGTCTAAGGCTACTCGCCAGTACAAGAATCGTGAAGAAACTGGGAATGGTTCGACTTCTTGGACTCCTCCAGGCTGGCATCAGGTTAAGAATCTAAAGGGTACTTATACCCATGCGGTCGATAGAGGTCACTTATTAGGCTATGCCTTAATCGGTGGCTTGGATGGTTTTGATGCCTCAACAAGCAATCCTAAAAACATTGCTGTTCAAACAGCCTGGGCAAATCAGGCGCAAGCCGAGGATTCGACTGGTCAAAACTACTATGAAAGCATGGTACGTAAGGCCTTGGATAAAAACAAGCGTGTCCGTTACCGTGTAACCCTTTACTACGCTTCAAACGAGGATTTAGTTCCTTCAGCTTCACAGATTGAAGCCAAGTCTTCAGACGGAGAATTGGAATTTAATGTCCTAGTTCCCAATGTTCAAAAAGGGCTTCAACTGGATTACCGAACTGGAGAAGTGACTGTTACTCAGTAAAATACAAAATAAACTCCTATGTCACTTGAAGATGTAGGAGTTCTTTCTTACTAGTTTAAGCAGGGATACAATAGACACTGATACTCAATTAAAATCAAAGTGCAAACTAGGAAGCTAGCCGCAGGTTGCTCAAAGCACAGCTTTGAGGTTGCAGATAAAGCTGACATGGTTTGAAGAGATTTTCGAAGAGTATGAGAAAAAATAATATGTACTGGACTATATTTTGTGATATAATAAAGGATAAGATACTATTTTAGGAGAAGAACTATGGAAGACCCAAGTAGTCAGAATTTGTT
>NZ_CAUQCP010000020.1:0-36804 GCF_963516575.1 uncultured Streptococcus sp. | reverse complement strand
GTGCGTATGAAATGATTTTTGAGAAGTAAAGGGCTTGACGGATTTTTTCAATCAACTCAGCCTTGTCTCCTTCAAATTTGAAGTCAGCTGGTTTTGGAAGGACCTTGCTAGCATGCACACGTTCTTCTTTGTAAGTTGAAATGTAGCGAGCAAATACTGACTCAGTGATGAGTGACAATGGTACACCAAGGTCAAGTGATGATTGGCTAGTCCATTTACCAGTCCCCTTGTTACCTGCAGCATCAAGGATGTAGTCTACGATTGGTCCAGCTTGACCTTCATCGTCTTTACGGCTCAAGATATCAGCTGTGATTTCAATCAAGTAGCTGTCCAATTCACCCTTGTTCCACTCAGTAAAGATTTCAGCCATGTCTTCTGCAGAAAGGCCTAGCAAGTGTTGCATCAAGTCATAGCTTTCTGCGATCAATTGCATATCACCATACTCGATACCATTGTGAACCATTTTCACATAGTGACCAGCTCCATCAGGACCGATGTAAGTCACACATGGTTTGCCATCTTCTGGTGCTTTAGCTGAGATTTCTTCAAGAACGTCCGCAACCAATTCGTAGGCTTCTTTTTGTCCACCAGGCATGATAGAAGGACCTTCAAGGGCACCTTTTTCACCACCAGAAACCCCAGTACCGATAAAGTTGATACCTGAGTTTGCCAATTCTTCATTACGACGGATGGTATCTTTGTAGAAAGTGTTTCCTCCGTCGATCAAGATATCACCCTTGTCAAGGTGTGGAAGAAGGGCTTGGATAGTAGCATCCGTACCAGGTCCAGCTTGAACCATGAGCATGATACGACGAGGTTTTTCGATTGAGTTTACAAAACTTTCAACGTCATAGCTTGGTACAAAGTTCTTTTCAGGATGGCAAGCAATTACATCTTCCGTTTTTTCTTTACTACGGTTGTAAATAGCAACTGTGTAACCACGAGATTCAATATTAAGGGCAAGGTTACGACCCATTACGGCCATACCTACGACACCAAAGTTAGCTTTTGTCATTTGACACTCCTCTTGTTTGATTTGTTTTATTTTATCATTTTTACTTTTGAAAAGAAAGAATTTTGTAACGACTGCTTAGTAGTCCAAGGCATCCGCATGTCCAGAACCATTTCCAACAAAGTATCCTGTCTTACAGTTAAGGGTAAAGAGATAGGTTCCATCTGGCTTGTAGAGGTTGTAATAACCATTGCCATTAACGATATTAACACGTTCAAGTATATATTGGTTACCAGTGATATAACCACGTGAACGTGAAGTCGCTAAAATTTGTTCCAAGACACCATCCTCGAAATCCCAAGCAGAGTTATTGCTATCATCAATAGCAGACTGGTTATAAGAAACACGACTAGCACTTCTTTGAACAGCAACTCCTGCACTTGATACACCCATATTGACTTCACTGCGAGTACTTCTAGTTTCAGTTGAGGCAGTATTTGAGCTACTTGGGCTTGTCTCACTAGTAGTATTTGAGCTGGCTTGACTAGAATTTGAACTGCTAGTTTGACTTGAACTTGAGCTAGAAGTACTTGTTTGCTGGCTCTTACCAAGACTGATAGCCTTATCTAGCACTTTATCAAGCTCGGTATTCCCAGTTTTAATATCTGTAAATTTAGCATTCGATCTGGCTTTGGCATTGGTATCCAAGACACCATCCACAATAGCTGGCTTCTCAAATTGTGCATTGACATCTTGAATAGCCTTGATTTGCGTTGCTAGACTATCATACTTAGATTTGGCAAGCGTATGTTCACGACTACCTTCCAGTTTATCAAGTAGTGTCTTAAGTTGACTCAGTTTATCAAACTGGCTATTTTTCAAAGCCGTTTTGTTGCTATCCGTGTAGAAGGCATCATATAAATTATTAAATTCTTCCGCTTCTGCCTGCGTGTTTGTAGTTGATTGAGAAGTCTGAATTTCCTTGGTCGAACGCGCTACTTGACGATAGACATAATAAGCAGTTCCAAGGATAAGAACCGCTAAGGCTACTAGAATCCCATAAATCACCCATTTTTTCTTACTTTTTTCATCTTCACTATCCGTTACTCGAGAAAATGTTGGAACTTCTTCCTCTCCAAACAATTGTATTTCTTCAGTCTCAAATTCTTCGGCAAGAGGAACTTCTGAAATGCGTGTGAATTCTAAATCATCGAACTGACTCAAGTCATCTTCTGAATCTGGAGAATGAACTCCTGTTTCCTCACGGAGCTCTTGAAGCAAATTGTCTAGAGTCTGAGTCTCCTCTATCTCTTCTACCTCTTCTTTTTCAACTAAATCATCCTTGCTAAACTGACGCGTTTCAAACTTATCTGCCTCAATTTCATCCTTATGTTGTTTCACATACTTGTCCAAGATAGAATCTCCAGGCAATACACCTGCTTCCACTTCTTCATTTTTACGCATAGCTTGTCCAACTGTTAGCTCTTTGGCATCATCAAAATCAAATCGCGCTTCTTGACCTTCTTTTTTATGACGATTCCGTCTTTTCTTACTCATGAGTTTTCCTTTCTACTTTACTTCCTGGCGTTTAACACGCTGACCAAAATATTGATACAAATCCACTTTTAAGGTTCCATTGTACAACTTACGTTTCTTATCCGCCTGACTACCGTATTTGGTCTCAAAGGCTTCATCACTGGTTAAGATAAACTTGCTCCACGTTTTCAGAGGCGCAAATACTTGACCCATCTCAGCATAAAGCTTGGTAACCCCTTCATCATCTGACAAACGTTCCCCATAAGGCGGATTGGAAATAATTACTCCATTGATTTTATCAGAACGTAAATCCTGCACGCGCATCTGCTTAAAGGTAATATCTCCTGCAACCCCTGCCGCCTGGGCATTAGCCTTAGCAATTTCCACCATACGTGCATCGATATCACAGCCCATGATATCCAGTTCCAGCTCACGATCCAGTTTTTTAGCTGCCTTTGTGCGCACTTCTTGAATCAAGCGATCACTAATCCAGTGCCATTCTTCAAAAGCAAAAGAGCGACGAAGTCCTGGAGCCATCTTTCTAGCAATCATAACTGCCTCGATACAGAAGGTTCCTGAACCACAGGTCGGATCAATCAGAGGCTTGTCTGGGAACCAGTTAGAAAGTTGTAAAATAGCTGCTGCCATATTTTCCTTGATAGGAGCGCCACCTTTTTCGGTACGATAGCCTCGTTTAAAGAGGCTAGATCCTGTCGTATCAATCATGACAGTTACTATGTCTTTAAGAATAGAGACCTCAATCTTAAACTCTGGACCATTTTCCATCAGAGGAACGCCTTCTGGACGGGCATAGTGTTTCTGCAACTTCTTAACAACAGCCTTCTTTGAAATAGCCTGTACACTTGGCTCATTGTGAAGTTTAGATTTAACACATTTAGCTTTTGAAATTGGGAACCGAGCTCCAAGCGGTAAATAATTTTCCCAATCTAAGGTGTAAACTCCTTGAAAGAGCTCTTCAAAAGTCTTAGCAGGGAAAGATCCAACGATGATCTTGATACGGTCCGCTGCTCGAAGCCAGAGGTTAGTTTCGATGATGGCTCGTGCATCTCCTTGAAAACGAACACGTCCATTTTCAACCTGACAATCGTAGCCCAGCTCTCTCACTTCTCGTCCCACAACAGCTTCAAGACCTGCTGCTGCAGTAGCGATTAAATTAAATTCTTTTTTCATTTTCAGTCTTATAAGACCTTTCTATATGTCCACTTTAAAAAATGAGGTTGAGAAAGTTTTCTCAGCCCCAACCTATATGCAATTTTCTATAAGCCATGTTTTGTTCCAGAAGTGACTAGGACCACTTCCTTCGATAATCATCTGTCTACCACTAACAGCATAGAGCTGATAGCAGTCAGAGTACTACGTTCGTTTCCGTGCACTCCATGCCCCGACCAAAATTTGGGTTGCTAGCTTGAGGGGTTTACCGCGTTCCACTCTCTCCGTTTCCAGAAAGACTCCGTCACTGTGGCACTTTCAAGCCTACTCTGACCTATCAAAAGACTTAGCCATTTCAACTGCCGTAACGATTACTCGTCCCTAGGCTTATGGTTTCGCCTAGCACAAACACTACAGGCATCACAGCCTGTGCTAGCATGGACTTTCCTCATGAAAAGAAATTCTCTCCACGCGATTATCCAAAAATTGCACCTTTTAAATAAGCTCTTATAAATCAGAGTTATCCAAAATTTGTTTTCCAAATACTTCTTTTTCGAGACGATTCAAGCGTTTCAAAATATCAAAATTCGTCATAGAGCTTGTAGTTGCCGCTTCAAGAGGCTCTGCTTGAACTGGTGATTTTGGTTTACGAGACAATTCTTCCTTTAACTCAGCAATTTCTTGACGGAGAGATTTAACTAGAGCAGCATAAGTTTCATAGTCCTTGATGACATCATCCAAAAATTCATCAACTTCAACCTTACTATACCCGCGAACTTCACGTCCAAATTCTTGCTCAAAAATATCTTTTGCTGTAAAAATAATACTTGCCATCTCTCTCTCCATTCTCGATTTCTAATAGTATTATTATATAAAAAAAGGCAAACAAAAATCAAGGTCAAAGGCTTACTTTTCAGAAAAATTTTCTGCTAGCTCATTTAAGTCTTCAAAGGTTAGCCTTTTTATACGATAGCCTTCCTGATTTGTCATCAAGTTGTCCATAAATTTTAATTTTGTCTCATTTTCTGGATCATGGAAAAAATAGGCTAAATCAGTATTTTCCAGCAAAAATCGTTGGTAGTCACGCATCTGTCCCATGTTTTCATACTTAGGATAGGCATATTTAACAAAATCTACCTGCTTAAATTGGCTAAGCTTAACCTGATTCGCTTCATTCCAACTTTCCCCGTGTGTTTCAAAATCAAAAATAGTCGCTAGGCTAAAATCATACTCGTCTTTCATTTCACTTGCAATATCGAGAACCCAAGATTCAAATCCTAAATTCCCTGTAAATACCAGCCATTTAAGCCCCTCTTCTGCTAAACTTTCTAAATCCCTTCGAATCGCTTTCTTTATAACTTTTAACCTGATATCCTTTTCATTAAACACACCCAAGTCGAAGTTAGAATAGCCCATAATTAAAGCTGTAGTCATTTTTGCACCTTTCTTTATACTTTTATGGTATAATAGAGTGATGTTATTGTACCAATAAGGAGAAATATGGTCAACTATCCTCATAAAATTTCATCAAAAAAAAGTCAAACATCTATTTCTCAACCAAAAAATTTCGCAAATCGAGGAATGACTTTTGAAAAGATGATTAATGCTACTAACGACTATTATCTAATGCATGGCATGGCCGTTATCCATAAAAAGCCAACGCCTGTTCAGATTGTTCGAGTAGACTATCCTCAACGGAGTCGAGCCAAAATTGTAGAAGCCTATTTTAGACAAGCTTCCACAACGGATTACTCTGGCGTATATAGAGGACATTACATTGACTTTGAAGCCAAGGAAACACGACAAAAGAATGCTATTCCAATGAAGAACTTTCATCTTCACCAGATTCAACATATGGAACAAGTTCTAGAACAGCAGGGTATTTGCTTCGTACTGCTTCATTTTTCTTCTCAACAAGAAACTTATTTGTTGCCGGCACTTGATTTGATTCGCTTTTTTCATCAAGATAAGGGTCAAAAATCAATGCCACTTGGATATATTCGGGAAAACGGATATTTAGTGAAGCCAGGTGCTTTCCCTCAAATTCCCTATCTCGATATTATCAAAGAACATTTACTAGGTGGTAAAACAAGATGAAAAAACAAACTATCCTGCGAATAGCTAAGTATGTAAGTATCGGCTTCTTAACTATAGTCATCGCAGCTGTTGTCCTAGGCGGAGGGCTTTTTCTCTACTATGTTAGCAAAGCTCCAACCTTATCTGAAAGTAAATTAGTCGCGACAACCTCTAGCAAGATTTATGATAATAAGAACGAATTGATTGCTGATCTTGGAGCGGAACGTCGCGTAAACACTCAAGCCAATGAAATTCCTACAGACTTAGTCAAAGCTATTGTATCTATCGAAGACCACCGTTTCTTTGATCATAGAGGTGTTGATACTATTCGTATCATAGGAGCTGCATTACGAAACCTCCAAGGACAAGGGGGACTCCAAGGTGCTTCAACCTTGACCCAGCAATTGATTAAATTAACTTACTTTTCTACTTCAACTGCTGACCAAACCATATCACGTAAAGCTCAAGAAGCTTGGCTAGCAGTTCAGCTAGAACAAAAAGCAACCAAGCAAGAAATTCTGACCTATTACATCAATAAAGTCTACATGTCTAACGGTAACTATGGAATGCAAACCGCAGCCCAAAATTACTATGGAAAAGACTTGAAGGAATTAAACTTGCCACAATTAGCACTCCTTGCTGGAATGCCTCAAGCACCAAACCAATATGATCCTTATTCCCATCCAGAAGCTGCTCTCGAACGTCGTAATTTAGTACTTTCAGAAATGAAAGACCAAAATTACATCAGTGCAGAACAATATGAAAAAGCAATTAATACTCCTATCACCGATGGTCTCCAGAGCTTAAAATCAGCCAATAGTTATCCAGCCTATATGGACAACTACCTCAAAGAAGTAATCGACCAAGTCGAACAAGAAACTGGCTACAATCTTCTTACCACAGGTATGGAAGTCTATACTAATGTCGATAAAAATGTTCAACAGAGACTTTGGGATGTTTACAATACAGATGAGTATGTTGCTTACCCAGATGATGAAATCCAAGTAGCATCCACTATCGTAGATGTAACAAATGGTAAAGTACTTGCTCAGTTAGGGGCCCGTCACCAATCAAGTAATGTATCTTTCGGCATTAACCAAGCCGTGGAAACAAACCGTGACTGGGGTTCTACTATGAAACCCATCACTGACTATGCTCCTGCATTAGAGTATGGAGTTTATGACTCTACTGCAACTATTGTACATGACGTTCCTTATAATTATCCTGGTACTGATATTCCCGTCTACAACTGGGACCATGGCTACTTTGGAAATATTACAATTCAGTATGCACTTCAACAGTCACGTAATGTCACAGCGGTTGAAACTCTTAATAAGGTTGGTTTAGACAGAGCAAAAACCTTCCTCAATGGATTAGGTATTGACTATCCAAGCATACACTATGCCAATGCCATTTCAAGTAATACACCTGAATCCAACAAAAAATATGGTGCAAGTAGTGAAAAAATGGCCGCTGCCTACGCAGCTTTTGCTAATGGTGGTATTTACCACAAACCAATGTATATCAATAAAATCGTCTTTAGTGACGGTAGTGAAAAAGAATTTTCTGATGCTGGTACACGAGCTATGAAAGAAACCACTGCCTATATGATGACCGAAATGATGAAAACTGTATTAGTCTACGGAACAGGACGTGGTGCCTACCTACCATGGCTTCCACAAGCAGGTAAGACAGGTACTTCTAACTATACTGACGACGAAATTGAAAAGTATATCAAGAACACTGGCTACGTAGCTCCTGATGAAATGTTTGTAGGTTATACTCGCAAATATGCAATGGCTGTTTGGACAGGTTACTCAAATCGTCTCACTCCAATCATTGGAGATGGTTTCCTCGTAGCTGGTAGAGTCTATCGATCAATGATGACCTACCTCTCAGAAGATAACCGCCCTGGAGATTGGACAATGCCTGAGGGCTTATACAGAAGTGGAGAGTTCGTCTTCCAAAACGGAGCAAGAAATACTTGGAATACTACAGCTACACAACAAACACAGTCAGTAGAGAATTCCTCTACAACAACTGAAACTTCAACTACACAGGCAAATACGACGGTTGGTCAACAACCCAATAATGCTCCAGCAACTGATCCTAATCAAGGACAAGCTGGCCAGGCTGTTCAACCGACACAACCAGTACAACCAACGCCACAAAATCCACAAGTTCAACAGCAACCACAATAGTAAGATGAAGAAAATCCTGAGAATAGAAACTCAGGATTTTTTCTACAAAAAATTAGCCTCATCATCTCTGAAAGTGAAGGTAGTCATCAATTCATCTTCGAGAAAGCAAAAGAAGTTAGCTAAAAACTAACTTCTTATTTGATCTATTTCACATGTTTTGCGAGTTCTTCTTGCGCTTTTTTATTGGATTCTTCTTTTTCTTTCATCCATTTATCTTGCGCTTTTTGGTATTCATCTGCAGTGACTGCCTTGTCTTGAAGTTCAAGATATTTGTATCGGAGCGGATCGCTTGTTCCCTTGTTCCCTGAGAAAGAGAAAGGTAAAGTAAATGGTACCATTTTAGACAAGATTGGACGACCTGTACGAGATGTCGTTGGAATGACTAGGGCACTATCTGTTAGCCAAGCTTGAGCTGCAGCATATTTGTTATACCGTTTCGTAACATCTGTAGTTTCTTCCCCTGCTTCATTGACCATTTTATCATAATCATTGAGACCAACCTTCTTAGCCGCCTCATTGTCTTTTCCTGAATCAAATCCTAGGTAAGTTCTCGTATTTTCCCCTACAGAAGGCTTGATGATATCAAGATAAGTTGATGGATCCGAGAAGTCTGGTCCCCATCCAACGTTATCAGAAATATCCCAATCCTCACCAGCAGCAGTTTGTGCAAATAAAGTAACATTAAGCACTTCATCTTTTTGCAATTGTTGAATATCAATAATGACATTATCAGTTCCTAAAGTCGCTTCCAAGGATTGTTTCATAGATTGGACACGCTGAACTTTTGTAGTTGCTGTCTGGTCAACTGGCATATCTAGATGAATTGGGAAGGTTACACCCTCAGCTTGAAGAGCAGTCTTAGCTTTGGCAAATTCTGCTTTAGCTTTTTCAGGATTGTACAGACCGTCTTGAGCATCAGCAAGGTTCACATCCTTCCATTCATCCCCGTAAGTCACCAATTTTTCTTTGACCATATCACCAAAGTTCTTACCATCTGCTTGAACAAATGTTGGTGGAACAAAGATATTACGTAAGATTTTGCTTGCTCCAGTTTGTCCATTTAGCTGAGAGGCATAGGCTGTACGATCAAAACCAAAGGCAATAGACTGGCGGAAATCCTTGTTTAAGAGAGCCTTTTTAGTTGAAGTCTTTTGTTCTTCACTAGTCTTTGAAGTATATTTATAGGACTGACGGTCGATGTTTGTCCCTACTACATAAGTTGTAGAGTCCTGTTGCGTATAGACAATATTATCTTTCATCTCTTTCTCAAGTTCTGCGAAACTTGCACTTGTTGGATAGAGACGAGCTGCTGAAAGGCTACCATCTTTAAAGTTTTCTGCAGGTTTACTAGTATCTTGACCATCCCAGAATGACAATTTAACTTTGTCAATATGAACATTGTCTTTATCCCAGTAATTAGGATTCTTCGCAAATTCAACAGTAGATTTAGTCACAATGGATTTCAACAAATACGGACCATTATACAAGATACTACTTGGATCTGTTGCTTTAGCAAAATCATCCCCTTTTGAGTTCAAAAACTCTTCATTAACTGGTGCCAAGACACCCATGGTTGTTTTAGAATTCCAAAAACTTTCAGGTTTGTTCAAAGTGTATTGGACTGTTTGATCGTCAAGGGCTTTAATTCCAACTTGAGAGAAATCTTTATTTTCCCCTTTAGCATAAGCGTCCAAACCTTTAATCGAATCTTGTACCAAGTAAAGAGCTTCAGATTTCTTGTCTGTCGCATATTTAAGACCTGTTACAAAGTCTTGAGCCTTGACAGGAGCATATTCTTCTCCTTCTGATGTGTACCATTTGGCATCCTGACGAATCTTATAAGTGTAAGTCAAGCCATCTTTAGAAACTGACCAGTCCTCTGCCATTGATGGAACCAAATTCCCATAGCGGTCACTCTCCAACAATCCATCAATCACATTACTAGTAATGTCAGCAGTCGCTGCCTTACCAGTTGTTAAGTAGTTGAGATTATCTGGGTCTGTCTCGTAGGTAAATGCGAAGGTTTTCTCAGCTTTTGAGGCTGTCCCACCAGAACATGCAGCTAGAACACCCGCTGCTAGTAAGGTAACTCCTGCGAGTGCCAATACTTTTCTCGTTTTCATAAACTTCTCCTTTGCTTTTCTATCCATTATAGACCCTTTTTTAAACCTTGTCAACAGAATTTTCAGAATTTTTTAAAATTATTTTTTTAAACATTGCATCTGCAAAAATATGAATAATATCAAAAAACCTCAACTACATTAAGTAGTCAAGGAATTATTGATCATATTTCTAAAAAGCAACTGGTACGCAGTTTTAATTATTTAATCTAACTCATTTCTCGCACACTGCAGCGCTGCTCCAATTACTTGGTGCATATCGTAATAACGATAGTGTCCTAATCAACCACCAAAGATAACATTCCCTTGCTCATCAGCCAATTTTTTATATGATTTATACAAATGATTATTCCGATCATTATTAACTGGATAATAAGGCTCATCACCTTTTTCCCATGTTTTAGAATGTTCTTTAGTTCAGGAGTTTTACCATTTAAAACCACACGTTGCTCATCAATCTTAGCTTGTGTTTCTGCTGGCGTTACAACTCCCAAAAGTTTATTGAAGGTATTCATATTAAAAGGTGGGTTATAAACCTCTCACTTATAATTTGCAACAGGAGAGTTGGTATAACGGTTAAACTCTGCAAACTGATTCACATAATCCCAAATCTACTTATCCGAAGTATGGAATATATGAGCACCATATTGATGAACTTGGATTCCTTCCTCTTCACGAGTATAGATATTACCCGCGATATGATTTCGTTTTTCAATGACTTTTACTTTTTTCCTTTTAAGGCTGCTTCATGGGCAAATACTGCACCAAAAAGACCAACACCAACAATAAGATAATCGTAGATACGATACTCCTTCAATTCAAAACATACTATATTTCAATCAAGTTATTCCTAAAAGTAATACTGAGTAAAGACCGGCTAGCAAACTAAAGTGATCGCTACAGCCAGCTCAAAAAATACTTTAAAGTTTTATACAAAACTAATAAGGTTAGTAATAGACTTACGACGAGAAGATAATATTTGCATAGTTTTTAATAGATTTTCAAACAATATCAGCAAGCCTAGAAATACTAATCAATTCTAGCATAAAGCAATAATTTTTTCAGCTACAAATATAATGAGTAAGTCAAATCAAAAAGACAAGCATCAAAAAATGATGATTGTCTTCATAGGATAAATTTCTTTTCGGAAAAACTAGTTTATCTTATTTAACATGATTTTCTGCTTCTTTTTGAGCTTTTTCAATTGCTTTTTTGCTTTCTTGCTCCCATTTGGTCTTGGCTTCTTCATACTGTTTGATCGTAACAGTATCTTTTTGCAGTTTCATATACTTATAGTTATAACCGTCCCCCTTGATACCGACTAATGAGTATCCTCTTGTAAATGGTGTCACTTTTGTCACAGAAGCAGTTCCACCTCCTGACATAGCAGACATAATGAGAGAGTTATCAATCATCCAAGCCTGTGCTTCAGCATATTTCTCGTAACGTTTGGCTACATCTTTATTTTCACTATCCGCATCTTTGAGCATTTTAGTGTAAGTATCCAAACCTAGACTAGCAATCTTCGCTTTATCGTCCTTGGCATCTAGACCAAAAATCTTGAGATAGAATCCATCCTCTGCATTGAAAGGATTGAGATAAGTTGATGGATCCTGATAATCCGCTACCCAACCATCAAAACTTAAATCATAATCTCTTGCATCGGGAGTAGGAGCTAAGAAGGCTACGTTATTATACTCATCTGTAGAGAGTTGCTGAACATCAATAACAAGATTATCAGCACCTAAAACTGATTCAAGAGTCTGTTTCACAGAATTCATACCAGTCACAGCATTTTTATTCGTCTGATCCACAGCTATATCCAAGTGAATTGGGAAGGCCACACCTTGACTTGCCAAGTCTTTTTTGGCTTCTGCAAATTTTGCTTGGGCTTTTTCTTTGTTGAAATAGGCATCCTGCGCATCTGCTAGGTTCATACCTGCCCACTCTGTTCCATAGTTGACCAATTTAGAAGCGACTACTTCTCCAAAGGTCTTGTCTCCAACTTGGACAAATGTAGGAGGCACTAGGGTGTTACGAAGGGTCTTACTCGCCGCTTCTTCCCCATTTGACTGAGCAGAATAGGCTGTGCGGTCCAAGGCAAAGTTTACTGCTTGACGGAAGTTTTTGTTCAAGACAGCTGTCTCAGTTGACTTCTTCTGCTCATCTGTCGTTTTAGCAGTGTGATTGTAAGCCTTGCGGTTGACATTGAAATTGAAGTACCAAGAAGTCTTGTCCTGCAAGCTATAGACGATATTATCCTTATATTTCTCTTTGGTTTTAGCAAAGTTAGAACTATTTGGATAAACCCCAGCGATAGAATAAGCTCCACTTTCAAAGTTACGGATAGTCAATTCTTGGTCTGAACCATCAAAGTAAGCCAATTTTACGTGTTCAATCGATACTTTGTCATGATCATAGTAATGCGGATTTTTCACATACTCGATCGATGATTTTGATGTGAAGTCTTTTAACAAATAAGGTCCGCTGTAGAGAATGCTATCTGGAGATAGGGTTCCAAAATCTTTCCCTTTTGAATTTAAAAACTCTTCATTTACTGGGAAAAGAATACTGTTGGTTGTTTTTGAATTCCAGTAAGGCTCTGGGCGTGTCAAAGTATACTGAACAGTCTGGTCATCAATGGCCTTCACCCCAACCTTAGAAAAGTCAGAATCCGCTCCTGTAATATAATCATTCAAGCCCTTGATCGAGTTTTGAATCAAGTCAATGGCCTGTGATTTATTATCCACTGCATACTTGATACCTGTCACAAAATCTTGTGCCTTGACTGGGGCGTACTCTTCACCATCAGCCGTGAACCATTTGGCATCTTTTCTCAATTTGTAGGTATAAGTCAGACCATCGCTTGAAACAGACCAGTCTTCTGCCAAAGATGGAACTAGGTTTCCGTGATTGTCATTTTCAAGCAAACCATCAACTAGGTTGGTTATAATCGATGTATTATCGGCGTAGTAGTCTAGTAAATAGTTAAATGTAGTTGGATTTCCACTAAAGGTTGATGAGTAAGTTTTTGTATCTGAACCTGATTGACCGCAAGCAACTAAAAGCAAAGTAGCCGCAAAAGTCAGGCCTGCACTAAGGACACGCTTTTTTGTATTCATCTTCTTTCTCCTTTATGTCAGTTTTTATAACATAAGTTTATTTTACCAAATTAGTAGGAATTTGTAAAGTTAATTGAATTTCTAGAATGGAAGTTTATAAACTCTAGGCATTAAAAAAACAAAGGATTTCTGTCTTTCGTACAGTCTTCCCTTGTTTTTATACGATTTATTAATTAAAAATTATTTGTGAAAACAAGCCTAGACTCATTTTACGTGTTTTTCTAAATCCTTTTGATACTGAGCATTAGATTCTAGTTTTTCCTTTTGCCACTTTTTGAGGGCTGCCTCATACTCTTTCGTTGTGACAATATCATTTTGAAGTTCCATGCCTTTAAAAATAAATGGATCCCCTTTGATACCAACTTGTGAATAAGCTTTAGTAAATGGTACAGCACGACTTACCATAGGAGAACCTCCTGAAGACGCCACTGGAATAAGGAGAGAACTATCTGTTACCCAAGCTTGAGCCTTAGCATATTTCTCATAACGTTTGTCAAGATTAGTGGTCTCAGAGGCAGCTTCATCCAAGAGCTTCTTGTATTCATCCAAGCCAACTTTCGCCATCACTTCAGGATCCTTGCCCTTTGTTATACCTAGATGTTTCAAGGCAGAACCCTTCTTAGCATCTAAAATATTGAGATAGGTTGCTGGATCTTGATAATCTGGTCCCCAACCTGTTCCATTCAAATCATAGTCTTTTTGTGTTGGAACTTTAGCTTGAGAAGTGATACTTTCCTTCTCGTTATCTGTCATTTGAAGAACATCTACAATGACATTCTCCGTTCCAAGCGTTTCTTCAATTGATTGTTTTAGCGAATTGGTTTGTTGAACCGCAACTACATCTGTCTGTTCTACTGGCACATCCAAATGAATTGGGAAACTTACTCCCTTAGCTTGCAATTCTGACTTCGCTTTTTCAAATGCAGATTTAGCCTTTGTAGGATTGTAAATTGTATCCTTACCATCTGTGAGAGTCACATCTTTCCACTGTTCTCCATATTTCAGTAGTTCATCCTGAGCCAGCTGCCCGAAGGTCTTCCCTGCTACTTGAACATAATTATCTGGCACTAGACTATTACGAATAATCTTATCCGCACCTTCTTCACCGTTTAATTGGGCCGTATAGGCGTGGCGATTGAAGGCAAAATTAATTGCTTGACGGAAATTTTTATTCAGCATGGCTTCTTTTGTAGAAAGCTTTTGTCCTTCATCTGTCTTGGCTGTTTTATTATATGATTGACGATTTACGTTAAAAGTAAAGTAATAACTAGTTGCTTCCTGGGGACTATAAATAATCTGATCTCCATATTTCTCTTTGGTAGAAGCAAAACTTGAACTATTTGGGAAAAGTCTCGCTGTATTATATGCTCCTGTAGCGAAACTACGAATAAGGGATTCTTGATCTGATCCGTCATAGAATGTTAATTTTACATTATCAATCTTGACATTTTCCTTATCCCAATAGTTAGGATTTTTTTCATATTCAATCACAGATTTAGAAATCAAAGATTTCAAAAAATATGGACCATTGTAAAGAATACTTGATGGGGTTGGCGCTCCGTAATCCTTGCCTGTTGCATTCAAAAATTCTTCATTTACAGGAAGCATGGTTGCTGTTGTTACTTTCGAGTTCCAAAAACTTTCTGGTTTATTAAGGGTATATTCTACCGTATAATCATCAAGAGCTTTAACACCTACAGTTGAAAAATCATTGGTCTCACCACTAACATAAGCCTCCAACCCTTTGATTGATTTTTCAATCAAAGAAAGACCATCTGACTTAGCATCTGCTGCATGTTTCAGACCTGTAACAAAATCCTGCGCCTTAACTTCTGCATACTCCTCTCCTTCAGAAGTATACCACTTCACTCCCTTACGAAGTTTGTAAGTGTATGTCAAACCATCGGCTGAAACAGTCCAATCCTCTGCTAAAGATGGAACAAGATTCCCATATTTATCATTCTCTAAAAGACCATCAACAACATTACCAATCACGTCAGAGGTAGAACTTTTACTCGTAACGCTATAATCCAAGGAAGATGGATCCACTGCATAAACATAAGAAAAGCTCCTCGGGGCATCTGCTTTCTTATCACTTTTACCACAAGCTGCCAAAAGAAGGGCTGCACTCATCGTTAATCCTGCTCCTAAAATCCACTTTTTAGATTTCATAACTAAACTCCTTTAATAATATGTTATTTCCACCATTATACTCTATTTTATTATAAAAGCAAGAGCTTTTGACAGATTTTTTAGAAAATTCTAAAAAATATTTTTAAAAGAGTTCTCTAAAAAACTTTTAGCAAAAAACCTCAAACTCTATAAGCTTGAGGTCCCCACTTTTTAGTCAGTCATTTCCACACAGAAAGCATCCCATGGAGCTAATATTTGTTTTTCAAAGACTTCTTGAGCTAGGGTGTTTTCAATCAAGACAGATTTGACGTTTCCTTCTACTACCAAGGCTTGTTCTTCATTGGACAAGTTAGCCACAACTAGGAAACGACGGTCGCCATCTTTACGGATATAAGCAAAGACCTTGTCAGCTGTTTCCAATAGTTCAAAGTCAGCTCGAATCAGCCAGCTATTCTCCTTACGGATTTGAACCAGTTTCTGATAAGTATAGAAAATAGAATCTGGATTTGCCAGTGCTTCTTGAACATTGATTTCTTCGTAGTTTGGATTGACTGGCAACCAAGGCTGACCTGTCGAGAAACTGGCGTTTTTGCTCTCATCCCATTGCATAGGGGTACGGGCATTATCACGTCCGATAACACGGATACTATCCATGATTTCTTCCATCGGAACGCCTTTTTCAAGAGCTTCACGCGCATAGTTGAGAGATTCAATATCTTCTACTTGGTCCAGCGTTTCAAACGGATAGTTGGTCATCCCAATCTCCTCACCTTGGTAGATATAAGGTGTTCCTCTCATGAGATGAAGCAAGATGGCAAAGGCTTTGGCAGATTTTTCGCGGTATTCTTGGTCATTTCCCCAGATAGAGACAATACGAGGGAGGTCATGATTGTTCCAGAAGAGCGAATTCCAGCCATCTTCAACTCCTAACTCTGTCTGCCATTTGTTGAAGATTTCTTTCAACTTAGCGATATTCAGCTCTTTTTGATAATGCCATTTAGGTTGTCCTTCCTGATACTGAAGACAGATATGCTCAAACTGGAAGACCATAGACAACTCTTGCCCCTTTGGATCTGAGTAGAACTTGGCAATCTCTGGCGTTGCTCCCCAGGTCTCTCCTACTGTCAAGAGATCTTTGTCGCCAAAGGTCGCCTGATTCATCTCCTTGAGATAGGGATGGAGCATAGGTCCATTATTAACTACTTTCTCGTCAGGAATTTTCCCAATCATGTCAATAACATCCATGCGGAAACCAGCAATGCCTTTATCAATCCAAAAGTTCATCATCTCATAGATTTTCTGGCGAAGTTTTTCATTTTCCCAGTTAAGATCAGGCTGTTTCTTGCTGAAAAAATGGAGATAGTATTGACCTGACTTTTCATCGTATTCCCAAGCAGACCCACTAAAGATAGACTCCAAATCATTGGGTTCGTCCCGCCAGATATAGTAGTCTCTCTCAGGGCTATCAGGATTTTCACAGGCCTCGACAAACCAAGCATGTTCATCTGAGGTATGATTGACCACCAAGTCCATGATGATACGAATATCACGCTTCTTAGCTTCCGCAATTAGTTGGTCCATGTCCTCCATAGTCCCGAAAATAGCTGCAATCGCTTGATAATCAGCAATATCATATCCATTATCATCCATAGGGCTGTCATAGACGGGAGAAAGCCAAATCGCTGTGATTCCTAACTTAGCTAGATAGTCTAACTTACTGGTAATACCTGGCAAATCGCCAATTCCATCTCCGTTGCTATCCATAAAGCTCTTAGGATAAACTTGATAGACTACGGCATTGTGCCACCATTTTTCTTGCATCTTCTTACCTCATTATTTTCATAATCTACAGTCTATGATAGCGCTTTTCAGATTTTTGTGCAAGCGTTTGCCTAATCTTTTTGATTCCTTTTTTAACTCCATAGTTTCCTAACTTCCAATTTTTTATTATAATAGAGGTCAGAGGTAAAAAAATGAAAAAACAAGCTTTTAGTTCTGAACAATATTTGAATCTACAGCGCGACCATATTTTGGAGCGCATTAACCAATTTGACGGCAAGCTCTACTTGGAGTTTGGTGGCAAAATGTTAGAAGATTTCCACGCTGCTCGTGTTCTTCCTGGTTATGAGCCTGACAACAAAATCAAGCTCTTGCAGGAGTTGAAAGAGCAAGTTGAGGTTGTGATTGCCATTAACGCTAGCAACATCGAACATTCCAAAGCACGTGGTGACTTGGGCATTTCTTATGACCAAGAAGTTCTTCGTTTGATTGACAAGTTCAATGAGCTGGGAATTTTTGTCGGCTCCGTGGTCATCACACAGTACGCTGGTCAACCTGCTGCAGATGCCTTCCGCAACCAACTTGAGAAAAACGGAATTGATTCTTATCTTCATTATCCAATCAAAGGATATCCGACGGATATGGATCACATCATTTCTCCAGAAGGTATGGGGAAAAACGACTACATCAAAACCAGTCGCAACTTGATTGTTGTAACCGCTCCTGGACCTGGTTCTGGAAAATTGGCAACCTGTATGTCCAATATGTACCACGACCAAATCAATGGTATCAAGTCTGGTTACGCTAAATTTGAAACCTTCCCAGTTTGGAATCTTCCCCTTCATCACCCAGTCAATTTGGCCTACGAGGCTGCCACAGCTGACCTTGATGATGTCAACATGATTGACCCCTTCCATCTCCAAACCTACGGAGAAACCACTGTCAACTACAACCGTGATATCGAGATTTTCCCAGTGCTCAAGCGCATGTTGGAACGCATTCTAGGAGAGTCTCCATACGCTTCACCAACAGACATGGGTGTCAACATGGTTGGTTTCGCTATTACAGATGATGAAGCTGCTGTCGAAGCTTCTAAACAAGAAATCATCCGCCGTTACTATCAAACTGTTCTTGATTTCAAAGCCGAAAAAGTGGGCGAAGCTGCTGTCAAGAAAATCGAGTTGCTTATGAATGACCTCGGTATCACACCAGCAGACCGTAAGGTTGCTGTCGTTGCGCGTCAAAAAGCAGAAGAAACTAGCGGACCAGCCCTAGCCCTTGAATTGCCAAGCGGAGAAATTGTCACTGGTAAGAACTCAGAGCTCTTTGGCCCTACAGCCGCTGCCTTGATCAACGCCATCAAGAAATCAGCTGACATCGCTAAAGAAGTAAAACTAATCGAGCCTGAAGTTGTCAAGCCAATCCAAGGTCTCAAAATCGATCATCTAGGTAGCCGCAATCCACGCCTGCATTCAAATGAAATCCTGATTGCTCTTGCCATCACAGCTACAGAAAATCCTGATGCTGCTCGTGCTATGGAAGAGCTTGGCAACCTCAAAGGAAGCGAAGCCCACTCAACCATCATCTTAACCGATGAAGACAAGAATGTCCTTCGCAAATTGGGTATCAATGTAACCTTTGACCCTTACTACCAATACGACCGCTTGTATCGTAAATAAAGATTTGAACCTCTCCAGCCTCGGAGAGGTTTTCTCTCTGCCTCAAGAGCCGGCTTTATGTTATAATGAAAGAAGAAAACTGAAAGGATCTACCATGTCAAAAGAAGTTATTGTTGAAAGTTTTGAACTTGACCACACTATTGTTAAAGCACCCTATGTTCGCTTGATTGGGGAAGAAACAGGACCAAAGGGAGATGTCATCTCCAATTATGATATTCGTTTAGTGCAACCCAATGAAGACTCTATCCCTACTGCTGGCCTTCACACTATCGAGCACCTCTTGGCCAAACTCATCCGTACCCGCATTGACGGTATGATTGACTGTTCACCATTTGGGTGCCGTACAGGCTTCCACATGATTATGTGGGGACGTCACACCAGTGCTGAAATCGCGGCTGTTATCAAGGATTCGCTCAAAGAAATCGCTGAGACTACTACTTGGGAAGACGTCCCAGGAACAACCATCGAATCTTGCGGTAACTACAAGGATCACAGCCTCTTTTCTGCTAAAGAATGGGCGAAACTCATCCTTAAACAAGGGATTTCAGATGATGCCTTTGAGCGTCATGTGGTCTAAACACAAAAGGAACCAGTTTTTTCAGCTGGTTCCTTCTTTTTTTATTTTTAAAATTCTGTCTTAGGCTTTTTCACGAATAACCAAACCACCATCTTCCATATCTGCTTCCAGATGTTTAGCATCCAAATGATCCAAGTGGAAGTCTGTTACCTTATCACGAATTTCTTGTTCAACTACACGACGGAGTGGACGAACACCCATGACTTCATCATAACCTTCTTCTGTGATATAGTCTTTAGCCGCTTGACTGACTACCAAGTCAATGTCTTTCTTAGCCAAGGTTTGGTTAACTTCAGCCAACATTAAGTCCACAATCTTAGAAAGATCTTCCTTAGTCAAGTGTGAGAACTCAATGACTGCGTTAAAGCGGTTGAGGAATTCTGGACGGAAGAATGGTTTCAAACGGTCCATCAATTCTGGTTTATCCGCATCTTCTGTCAAGTTGGCTTCATAGCCAAATCCAGCATTTGATGTCGCAATAATGACAGTGTTCTTGAAGTTTACTGTATTTCCTTGACCATCTGTCAAACGACCATCATCTAGAACTTGGAGGAGAAGGGTAATGACTTGAGGATCAGCCTTTTCAATTTCATCCAAGAGAATGATAGAGTATGGATTGCGACGAACACGTTCTGTCAAGGTATTGCTATTGTCATCATAACCCACATAACCTGCTGTTGTACCAATTAGCTTAGAAACGGCTGTGCGGTCACTGTATTCAGACATATCCAAACGGATGATTGCGTCCTTGGTTCCAAACATATCCAGCGCCAATTGCTTAGCAAGTTCTGTCTTACCAACCCCAGTTGGTCCTACAAAAAGGAAGCTGCCGATTGGGCGATTACCTTCATCAAAACCGGCACGGTTACGACGGATAGCACGGGCTACAGCTTCAACTGCCTTATCTTGACCGATTACCTTATCTTGCAGACGATGAGCCATATCTTTCAAACGTTCGATGTCTGATGCTCCCATCTGTGAAACTGGAATACCCGTCATTCGTTCTACAGATTCAGCCACATCGTTGACACTTGCAGTCACTTTCATATCTTCTGTGTGGTTTTCGATTTTCTTTTCCAATTCTGCAATGCGTGTTTTATAGTTTAGAGCTGCTTCAAAATCTTCTGCCTCGACTGCTTTTTCTTGCTTGTCTTTTTCTGATTCAATTTCACGTTCAACAGCATGTACATCTGTTACAGGATGTTGTGCCGCCAAGTGAGCTGCCGTAACATCGACAAGGTCGATAGCCTTATCTGGCAAGCTACGTTGAGGAATGTATTGTACAGAATAATCCACCGCCGCTTTCAAAACTTCATCTGGCAAGATAACATTGTGGTGTTGTTGATAGAGATCACGAATTCCTTGAAGGATTTTATATGTATCCTCTGCTGAAGGAGCATTGACCTTGACTTCGTTGAAACGACGAGCAAGAGCAGCATTCTTCAAGATGGTGTTACGGTATTCGTCTTGAGTTGTTGCCCCAATCACTGTCAATTCTCCACGAGAGAGAGCTGGCTTGAGAATATCCGCAAGTCCCTTAGAACCACTGTCTCCACCAGCGCTACCAGCACCGAGGATTTGGTGAATTTCATCAAAGAAGAGAATGATATTTCCCGCTTCTTTTACTTCATTGACTAAGTTTTGAACGTTTTCTTCAAAGCTACCACGGTATTGAGTCCCAGCTTCAAGTCCTGAGATATCAATGGAAATAATTTCCTTATTCTTAATAGCAGCTGGAACATCACCATTCACAATGGCTTGTGCTAGACCTTCGACAACGGCTGTCTTACCAACACCTGCATCCCCGACCAAAACAGGATTGTTTTTGGTACGGCGTGAAAGAATTTCAGATGTTTCTTGAATTTCCTTGTTTCGTCCGATAACAGGATCCAGCTTGCCCTCACGCGCTTCTGCAGTCAAGTTTCGACCTAGTTTTGCAAGGACACCATCTTGTTTCATACCTGAAGCCTGTTGTTTCATTTGTCCATCAGATTCTGCATTTCCTGCTAATTGACCAGTCGCACGATAGTGAGCAAATTCCTCAGGTGTCACTTCACGTCCATTAATCAAGTAACGACGATTTTCAGAACTGTATCCTCGCATACCACCCATCAATTGGTTAAATAAATCATCCATGTTGTTAAAATTATTAAAGTTGTTATTCATATTCTTTACCTCTTTTTATTTACTTAGTTTTGATTACTGATATTGACTATCTTTGACCTTTGTTTTAAAAAATTTAGACTAGCTAAATCGCTACTCTACGTACTATTTCTGGTTTTTCTTTTTCAAGCAGGAGTAGACTATCTTTACTTCTGAAGATTTCTAGATTAAACATAGACCCACCTCTTTCTTTTTTACTTTAAATAAGCGTTCTAGTAAGGCATTCATTTACCTTACGTTCATAATATACTACATTAGTCAGAAAAGGTCAAGAGATTTGACTTTAATTGACCAATATTTTTTTACACTCTTCAAAACACGTTCGCTTCGTCTTATCTACAACCTCAAAACCGTATTTTGAGTATCCTGCGGTTAGTTTCCTAGTTTGTTCTTTGATTTTCATTGTGTATTTAAACGTAAAAACACCCTGAAACATCAGGGTGGCATTCTTACATCAAATACAAAATTGCTAGTGTCAGGAGACTTGCTAGAAGTCCTACTCCCCAAAAGAAGAAGTCAACCTTCCACTCGCTCCAAGGATTTCCTTTACCAGACAATCCTCCAAGCTCAAAATGGTGATGCACAGGCGTCATACGGAAAATACGTTTGCCACCAGTCATTTTGAAATAGCCGACTTGCATCATAACCGAAGTTGTTTCAAAGACATAAACAATTCCGATAATCAAGAGAGTCCATTCTTGGTGGAGGGCCATTGAGATAGCTGCCAGCATTCCACCTAGGGCCAAACTTCCCACATCTCCCATAAAGACCTTGGCAGGCTTATGGTTAAAGACGAAGAAACCAAGCAAACCACCAATCATGGCAAGAATCACTAGAAGAATATCCATCTGACCTTGTACATATGCAATAACTCCATAGGCAGACAAGCTAATCACAACGGAAATACTAGCTAAACCATCAATTCCGTCTGTCAAGTTTACTGCATTTGAAAAACCGACTAGCCAGAACAGAGCAAAGACAATATAGAAAATTCCTAGATGCACTTGGTAGCCAAAGATTGAAAGCATATCGCCACCTCGCTCATAGAAAAGATAAAAGATAACTCCACCTAAAAGCTGAAGAGCCAATTTTTGCTTGGGATTTAGCCCCTCATTGATTTTGCGAAAGACTTTGAGAAAGTCATCTAAAAATCCAACCAAGCCATACAAGACCAAGATGAACAAAATCATTCCCACATTATTGGTCAATTGTTTTGAAAAAATAGCAACAAGAAAACTCACCACAACTGCAGCAATGAGGAAAACAAGTCCCCCCATTGTGGGCGTGCCAGCTTTTGCCTGGTGCTGTTTGACATCCTCATGCATCTGCTGGCCTGTAATTTGCGCCTTTCTATAAAATTGGATAAAGGCCGGAATTCCTACTAAAGTTAGTAAAAATGTCACAATTCCAGCACTGATGGAAATAAACATATTAGTCTCCTAAAGTTAATTTAATTTTTTTAATGTTTTTGATAGCTGTATTAGTCCGAACATCTTGCTTCTGAACAACAGAACCTGAACCTTCAAATTCCAGCTCAATATCCAACCATTTAGCAAAGGCCTCAGCAGTCTCTTTTTTCCAGCCATACATGTCTGGAATTTCTTCTACCTTATCCGATAAAAGGAGAACTTGTTGGTTTGGTGCAAGATTGGTCCCTTCTTCTACAGATGATTCTTTAATCTTTGTTCCAGTACCTACAACGATTGGTTGCACAATATTTCGGCGTAAGGCTTCTGCCAACTCACCAGGTGAAATATCCTTGATGCTAGGCATTGCATAAGAAGATTCTGTCGTCACTTGATCTAAATTCTTAGCAGGAGATTGAAGATTGAGAGATTCTTTCATAGCTGAAGCTCTTTCAAGAATTGGGTTGGCAAATTCTCCCAATTGGATACCTGAATAATGTTCAGGCTGTTGAACCGTTACATACAAGATAAAATCAGGATTTTCAGCAGGGTTCATAGCCACAACCGAGAAAATGTAGTTGGTAGAACCAACCAAGTAGCCTCCATTTTTCTCGTCAGCGATTTGAGCTGTACCAGACTTGAGGGCTACATTTTGACCTGGAACATTGACAGTTGCTTTTCCTGTACTATGATTGTACATAGTTCCATATCTAGGATCCGTTCCTACCAAGACCATGTGAGTACGAGTTTGGCTAGCTGCATCTTTCGAAACGGGATTTCCTACGATTTCTTTTTGAGATTTACGAACGGTTTGATCATTTGGATCATACAAGGCCGTAATAAATTTCGGCTCTAACATAACACCATCATTGGCAATGGCTGTAAAAGCACGTAGCATCTGGGTCTGCGTTACAGAAATCCCCTGACCAAATGCACTCATGGCAATATTGACAATATTATCAGCTGGAAGTTGACCAGCGTATTCATCTGTCAAGCCAAAGCGAGTTGGGACCCCAAATTTAAAGCGGTTTAGATAATCCAACCAAGTAGTATCTCCCATTTTTTGTTCAAGTAGACTCATTCCAACATTACTGGAGTGAGCGAAACCTTGTGAGAAAGTCATCATCCCACCAGTAGTCAAACCATCATTAACATCCCAATCTCGAATCGTCGCATCCGCTATTTTTAATTCACTGCTATTGAAGTATTCTCCACTTGGGAAGGTATTATTATCAATAGAAGAAGCTAACGTCATAACCTTCATGGCTGATCCTGGTTCATAGTTACTTTGATAAAGAATATCACGCCAGACAAAGTCCTTAGTGATTCCTTCCTTAGTATCGGCATCAAATGTTGGTCGTTGCGTTGTTGCGAGAATTTCCCCTGTTTTGGCACTAACCAAGGTCGCCGTCATGTACTTACCTTTTACCTTTTCTAGAAAGGCATTCATCTGGGTTTCCATAAAAGATTGGAGCGGACTAGACAATGTTGTATAGACATCCTTACCATTTACAGTCTTCTGTGATATCTGTTCCGTACCTGGGACGATATTTCCTAAACGATCTTTTTCATAGGTAATAATCCCATCTGTCCCTGCAAGAATAGTATTCAAGGAACTCTCTAAACCAGAAGTTCCTAACAAACTCTTGCTACCATCCTCATTTTCATGAAGTTGGGCTAAACCAATAAAACTAGAAGCAAATTGTCCATTTGGATAGCTTCTGTTAGGGCTAGTTGTAAAGTCAATCCCTTCAACACTAGCCTCTTTTAATTCTTTTTTAATCGCCATCATATTGGCATAGGTAATCCCATTTCCTTTTGCACCAAAAGAAACTTGGGTCAAATTTGGTTGAGCCAGCTGCTCTTTTACATAAGCTTCATCCATATCCAAATATTTATGGAAAACTTCTGCTACCTTATTAAACTGCGAATCCTCTACATAAAGAATTTTTCCTGTTGCTGACTTGTATTTTTTATCAATAACAGCATACACATTATATGAAGTCGCATCTTCAGCGATGGGTACTCCATTACGGTCATAGATGGTCCCACGCTTAGCAGGAACTATGCGAGTTATTTGATGAACCTTCTTAGCTTCTTTTACTAGGTCCGCTCCAAATTTACTACCACTCCCGATAATAACAGCAAAATTGACCAAAAAGATAGCGAAAAGTACGACAGCTAACAAACTGATGTACTTGCCGACTATTCTACGGTTTTCTGCTGGAGATTTACGATTTTTTACCGCAAATCGGGTTATTTTTTCTGTCCATTTCATATCTTACTCCGCTGTTCGGATATTTTCATTATTCAATTTCAAATCTTTTTTATCTGCAATTTCTTTCAAGCGCTCTGAACGAATCAATTCATTCACTTCCTGCTTGGCATCGTCCAGCTCTGTCTTCTTCTCCTCTATCTGGGCATTGATTTTTGTCAAATCACTTTGCACTTGCAAGAGTCGTGTCTGCATAAAGATAATGCTCACTGCTAAAACGAGAGCCGTAAAAGCGATGGAAAGATAAAAAGCCTTCTCCACACGTGAGAATTTTTTTATACGATTCTGCAAGAATTGACTGGTTGTTTCTTTCTTATCTACCATTTTTTCCTCTTACTTGTGAATTTTTCTGGCCACGCGCAACTTGGCTGAGTGCGAGCGGTTATTGGCTTCTAATTCTTCTGCACTTGGCAAGATTGGCTTACGGGATACCAATTCCATCTTGGGCTTGAGATCATCTGGGATGAAAGGCAAACCTTTAGGAACTTCCACTGTTGAAGCCTCCTTGAACAATTGCTTGGTCAAGCGGTCTTCCAAGGAATGAAAGGTAATCACTGAAATTCTACCATCTAGAGCCAACATGTCCATAGCCTGCTGGATAGATTCATCTGCCGCTCCCAGTTCATCATTGACTTCAATTCGAATAGCCTGGAAAATCTGCTTGGCAGGATGGCCCTTTTTCTTGAGCTCCTTGGCAGGTTTAGCCGACTTGATAATCTCTGCCAACTCCGTCGTTGTCTCGATTGGCTTGACTTCACGTGCTTGTTCAATCTTACGCGCAATCTGTTTAGAGAATTTATCCTCACCATACTTGAAGAAAATACGAACCAAGTCATGATAGTCATAGTGGTTCACCACTTCATAGGCTGTCAGACTAGCTTCCTGATTCATGCGCATGTCCAGTGGCGCATCCTTTTTATAAGAAAAACCACGCTCACGCTGATCTAGTTGAGGACTAGACACTCCCAAGTCATAACAAATTCCATCAATTTCCTGAACACCAGCTTCGCGCAAACGTGCCTGTAAATGACGGAAGTTATCCTTGATAAAAGTTACCATCCCCTTTTCAATGTAGGGCGCCAAGCGTTCTTGCGCATTGTCGATGGCATTCTGGTCCTGGTCAAAGGCATAGAGATGTCCTTTTTCACTTAATTTACTTAATAAATATTCGCTATGGCCCGCTCCACCCAAAGTCGCATCAACGTATATGCCGTCAGGCTTTACGTCGAGCATATCAATCGTTTCGTGGAGTAAGACCGTTACATGATGAAATTCTTTTGTCATATCTTATCTATTTTACCACAAATCCGACCAGCTTGCACTAGTCAGACAAATAGGCCAAAAACAAGTAAGATTTCTTTAAGAAATATGTCAAATATGCTTGACATTCGCTCCATAGAAGAATATAATATAGTCAAATATATGCGACACAAATCAGAAAGGAGAACAGATGAATCGTGTGAAAGAATTTCGCAAGGAACTAGGTATTTCCCAGCTCGAACTGGCCAAGGATATCGGTGTCTCGAGACAAACCATCAATATGATTGAGAACGACAAGTACAACCCAACTCTGGAACTCTGTCTCAATCTCGCCCGCAGTCTCCAAACTGACCTCAACAGTCTCTTTTGGGAGGATAATTTTTAAAAAAGGAGCAAACATATGAAAAAAGAAACCTTCACTGAAAAACTGATCAAACGCATTTATGGCATTTCAGGACCACTTGATGAACACAAACGGCGCGAAGCTGACCGTATCGGTAATAAAATCTTTGTGATTCTCTTTTACCTCATGACTTTAGGTAATCTTATTCCCTTTGCCCTTGCTTATAAATACCCGCAAATTGTCGCTATCGGCTATCCTATTGTGATATTCGGCATTTCGATGATTTCTGCTCTCTATGTGCTCTCCCAAACCAAAAAAACAGGCATCACAGCTATTGATGTAGATATGCTGACTGAGAAAGAAAGTAAGCAACTACACTACCCTGGTCTGAAAGCTGGTTTGTTCTTTGGTCTATGGATGTTTTTTATAACGCCTCTTCTCCATATACTGCTAGGTGAGAGTCAGGACTATCTTCAGTCTCTTCTCGCTTTTAAAAATATTTTTTCAAGTATCCTCGAGTCTGTCTTCTTCGGAGTGGTTATACAGATTATCATCTCCCATCGCATTGCAAAAGCCAAGGAAGACCAGGATGATTAGGAGGAAGCTATGAAAAAATTAAAGAAACAGTTACCTTATCCTGGTCTGAAAGCAGGTTCGATTTATGGAACAGTGATATTTTTTATAATTCCACTCATTGATACCCTAACAAGTGAAAATCCAAATTTTATCAGTTCTCTTCTAAATACAAAACATATTTTTAAAACTATACTGGGAGCTTTCTTTTTCGGAGTGATGATACATATTGTCGACTCACTTCGTATTGCAAGAGCTAAAAAAGACCAGGATTAGGAGGTACCTATGAAATCATTACTAACTTTACTGACCTATCATATTTTGTTCAGTTCTCTGCTCATCTTCATCATCATTTCAGGGAACTTGCCAATCAGAAAGATATTCCTCCTTCTAGTCTTTATTCCAGCACTTAACAAAGGACTGACTTATCTAAAGATTGACTCCCCAAAAACGCGCATACTCAACTTAGCACTGTGCTTTATGATTCTATCTTTACCACAACTGATGCTCATCTCAAGCGATTGGAAATATTATTTACTGCTGACTATCGCTAGCCTTTCTTCTATTACTTATCTTTATTATCTCTATCAATTCGTAAAAGAAAGTCAGTAAAACTGCTCATTTAGGAGGTTACTATCATGAAAAAAGAAGACTTAACCACTCGCCTACTACGAAATCTCTTTCATGTCCAAGGCCCTTTTGATGAATGCCGTCAAGAGATTATCTACAAGGCTTGTGCCCGTTCCATGGTCCAAATCGTTTATTCTTCCTTCTTTCTCTTCTTGTTTTATCTGTTATTTGGACGCTTCATAGAGGCCGTTCGCTATGCTATGCCCTACGTTTACTCTGGACTCATTTTTTTCATTACCTTAAAAACTCAAAGAGCCGTCAAAGAACTCCACCTGGAAAAAGATGACAAGTCAGAAATCATCCTCAAAACCTACAGCAAAGCCCAAATCAAATTCCGAAGCTGGGTTGTGTTTATCGGTCTTCAGATTGGCCTCTTTACCCTACTCATCTTTCATAAAGTCTTCGTTCAGCAGATGTCCCTTTCAGATTTTGTGAAATTGCTCATGCAATTCGATAAAAGTGTTCCTTTCCTGATGTATGGCCTGATTATCGGTAGCATTTTTGGAACCCTGACCTACGGATTTCTATCACTACAGGAGGAGAAAACTCCTAAAAATACCAAACAGAAGGAGAAAAGCCAGCAATGACTTCACTATACGATTTTTCAATCTTGAACCAAGACAATCAAGAAACTCCACTAGATGCCTATCGTGGGAAAGTTCTCTTGGTTGTCAACACTGCTACCGGATGTGGTTTAACGCCCCAGTACCAAGGACTTCAAGAACTCTATGATCGCTATCAAGACCAAGGTTTTGAGATTTTAGACTTCCCTTGCAATCAGTTTATGGGACAAGCACCAGGTAGCGCAGAGGAAATCAACAGTTTCTGTAGCCTACACTATCAAACCACCTTCCCACGTTTTGCCAAGATCAAGGTCAACGGTAAGGAGGCAGATCCCCTCTATGTTTGGTTGAAATCTGGCCCACTAGGAAAACGAGTCGAATGGAATTTCGCTAAGTTTCTCATCGGTCGTGATGGGCATGTCTTTGAACGCTTCTCTTCAAAAACAGACCCCAAACAAATTGAAGAGGCGATACGAAATCTACTCTAAACTTCGTTAAAATCCATCCTTCTATGTTCCACAAAATAGCAGGATGGATTTTCTTTAAATTAATTGGATTTTCTGGATTTTCTTACATTTCTCTATTGCATTTCTTGGAATAATTTAGTATATTTGTTATGTTAAGGTTTTTAGATTATTTTAAAGCTTAAGGTGGCAATTTAAATTTTTTACCTTAAAATGAAAGCGCTTAAATAGGAGGGAGATTATACTCAAACTATTGCACAAATTAACTATCATCAAAGAAAATCGTTTCCAAGTCATACTTGGGCTCAGACAGTAGCTGACTGTCTTTATTCAAACTAGGAGTACATTATGAATAGATACCTTTTTGAAAAAGGGCAAACTTTTAGCATCAGAAAATTAACCGTTGGTGTTGCTTCAGTTATGGTCGGACTCGCTTTTTTTGCATCTGGTACAGCACTAGCTGACGAAGCAAAAATTGAAACTACAAGTTCTCAACCAAACATAGAAAAATTGGCCGAGGCTGAAAAAACCAAACCAGAAGTCAAAAATGAAAGTCCTGTAATCTCTACACCTCAAGAGTCAGAGCAAGCAGAGAAAACTGTTAAACCAGCAGAAGAAAAATCTGTAGCAGATACTAAGACTACTGACTTACTTCCTGAAGAAATCCACGATCAAGCTTATCCTGATACGCCCGTGAAAAACATAGATACTTCAGTAATCGTAGACAAGAAGGATAGCCCTAAAGTTGAGACAGAAAGCATTCTAAAAAACAAGGAAGAACTTCCAAAAGAAGCTGAAAATGGTAATCGTGCAATCATCAACGGTGGTCTAGATTTGAAGCACGTCCCTTATGAAGGACAACCTGCTACTGCTGCTAGTATGATTTACACTATTTACAATGGTGGTTCCCAACGCTATATCGTGTCTGGTTCTGGTATTTTTGTAGCACCAAATGTCATCTTGACTGTTGCCCACAACTTTTTAGAATCAGACCGTGATACAAAAGAAGGACATATTCGAGGTGGAGATTCCGCTAAATTTTACTATAACCTCGGTTCTAATTCTGCTGTTCGCAATTCTCAACCTGTAACGGGTAATACTACTCTTTTCAAAGAAGAAGATATTCATTTTTGGAACAAGAAAGAATTTGGAAAAGGATATCAAAATGACTTGGCTGCTGTTGTAGCACCTGTTCCTCTTCAAATCGCTAGTCCAAATAAAGCTGCTACCTTTGTTCCCTTGGCAGAAAACAAAACCTATCAACCAGGAGATCCTGTTAGCACGATTGGATATCCGAACGATTCAAGCTCACCTGAGCTCAAAAAACCAATTGTAGCTGGTCAACTTTACAAGGCTGATGGTGTCGTGAAATCTGTTGATAATTATGATAATAAAGGCTCAAAAGGCATCACCTATCATATGACTTCTGTTTCAGGCCTTTCAGGTGCTGGTATTATCAACGGTGATGGTAAAGTAGTCGGTGTTCACCAACACGGCACAATTGAAAACGGCATCCCTGACAAAGACCGTTTCGGTGGTGGAATCGTCCTCTCACCTGAGCAAATCAAATGGGTAAAAGATATTATCGCAAAATATGGTGTCAAAGGTTGGTACCAAGGTGATAACGGAAAACGATATTACTTTACTCCTGAAGGAGAAATGTTCAGAAATAAAACTGCTGTTATTGGTGAAAATCAATATTCTTTCGATGAAAATGGTGCTGCGACACTCATTAAAGGAATCGATTACGGACGTGTAGTGGTTCAACACGTAGATGAAACTGGTAATCCAATCAAGACTGATGATACTTTCGTTGAAAAGACTGAAGTTGGAACAGCTTTTGACTATGACTTCAAAAAAGAAATCTCTAAAACCGACTTCTATAAAAAAAATCAAGAGAAATACCAGATTGTCTCTATTGATGGCGTCGAAATCAACAAACAACTCAAAGATGAGTGGACCCACAACGTCGTCAGCAAAACAGCTCCAGGAACACGGGTCATCAAGGTGGTTTATAAAGTGAATAAAGGTTCATTTGCCATTCATTATCGTTTGAAAGGCTCAGAGCAAGAATTAGCAGATGTTGTTACTGATAATAATAACGGAAAAGAATACGATGTTTCCTTTGTAAATACTTTTGAAGCAAAAGAAATCGCAGGCTACCGCGCAATCACTCCACGCTTAGAAGCCAGCATCCAGCACAAGGGTGTGAATGATGTCGTCTTTGAATACGAAAAAATCTCTGATAGCTCTAATCCGACTTCAAATGTTTTACCTGCTGCTCATCCAGAAGATAAAGAAACAGAAATCGGAAATCACGGCCCGCTTCCAAGCAAGGCTCAACTTGATTATCACAAGGAAGAATTAGCTGCCTTCATCCACTATGGTATGAATACTTATACTAATTCTGAATGGGGACATGGAAATGAAGATCCTAAAAACTTCAATCCAACTAACTTAGATACAGATCAATGGATCCGTACTCTAAAGGAAACTGGTTTTAAACGAACTATTATGGTTGTCAAACACCACGATGGTTTCGTTATTTACCCATCTAAATATACAAATCATACCGTAGCTGCAAGTCCATGGAAAGATGGAAAAGGTGACCTTTTAGAAGAAATCTCTAAATCGGCTACTAAATACGATATGAACATGGGTGTTTACCTATCACCATGGGATGTTAATAGCCCTAAATATAAGGTAGCTACTCAAAAAGAATACAACGAATACTACCTCAATCAACTAAAAGAAATCCTTGGTAATCCAAAATACGGTAATAAGGGTAAATTTATCGAAGTTTGGATGGATGGAGCACGCGGTAGTGGTGCCCAAAAAGTAACCTACACTTTTGATGAGTGGTTCAAATACATCAAGGAAGCTGAAGGAGATATCGCTATCTTCTCTGCCGAACCAACAAGTATCCGTTGGATTGGAAATGAGCGTGGTATCGCCGGTGATCCTGTATGGCATAAGGTCAAGAAAGCAAACATCACCGAAAATGTTAAGAACGAATACCTTAACCACGGTGACCCTGACGGAGATATGTACTCTGTAGGGGAAGCTGACGTTTCAATCCGTTCTGGTTGGTTCTACCACGATAACCAGCAGCCAAAATCCCTCAAAGAATTGATGGATATCTACTTCAAGTCTGTTGGTCGTGGAACGCCACTTCTTCTCAACATTCCACCAAACAAAGAAGGTAAATTCGCAGATGCTGACGTGGCTCGCTTGAAAGAATTCAAAGCGACTCTAGATCAAATGTATGCGACTGACTTTGCCAAAGGTGCGACTGTAACAGCAAGTTCGACTCGTCAGAACCATCTCTACAAAGAAAGCCACCTTACAGACGGTAAAGATGATACTAGCTGGGCACTTTCAAATGATGCTACAACTGGTAGCTTCACAGTTGATTTAGGACAAAAGAGACGTTTTGACGTCGTAGAACTCAAGGAAGATATTGCCAAAGGACAACGTATTTCTGGATTCAAAATTGAAGTAGAGACCAACGGACGCTGGGTTCCATATGGTGAAGGTTCAACCGTAGGCTATCGTCGTTTGATCCAGGGCCAACCTGTAGAAGCACAAAAAATCCGAGTTACGATTACTGGCTCACAAGCCACACCAATCCTAACCAACTTCTCAGTCTATAAAACTCCAAGCACTATAGAAAAGAATGATGGATATCCTCTTGGACTAGAATACCACTCAAATACAACGGCTGACAAGGAAGGTACAACTTGGTACAATGAATCAGAAGGTATTCGCGGCACTTCTATGTGGACCAACAAGAAAGATGCCAAAGTCACCTACCGTTTCACAGGAACCAAGGCTTACATCGTATCAACAGTAGATCCAAGCCATGGTGAAATGTCTGTATACGTGGATGGTCAAAAAGTTGCAGATGTACAAACCAAGAACAGTAGCCGTAAACGTAGCCAAAAAGTTTACGAAACTAGTGATTTAGCACCTGGAGAACACACTATTACTCTCGTTAATAAAACAGGTGAACCAATTGCTACAGAAGGAATCTACACTCTAAACAATAACAGCAAGGGTATGTTTGAGCTTGAAGCAACTTCTTACGATGTCGAAAAAGGAAAACCTGTTACTGTTACAATTAAGCGTGTTGGTGGAAGCAAGGGAGCTGCTACCGTTCGCTTCATTACGGAACCTGGAACAGGTGTTCACGGTAAGGTTTACCAAGATACAACTCAAGATGTGACCTTTGCAGATGGTGAAACAGAGAAAACTGTTACCATTCCAACTATCGACTTCACCGAACAAGCTGACTCAATCTTTGACTTCAAAGCAAAACTCACTTCTGCGTCTGATGGTTCTCTACTCGGTTTTGCTACCGACGCAACTATTCGAGTAATGAAAGCTGATTTATTGAAGACAAATCAGACAAATTACGACGACCAAGCTAGCCAATTAGATTACAGTCCTGGATGGAGACACGAAACCAACTCTTCTGGCAAATACCAAAACACTGAATCATGGGTATCATTTGGACATCTGACAGAGGATCAGAAGAAAAAGACAACTGTGACTGCTTATTTCTATGGTACAGGCTTAGAAATCAAAGGATTTGTTGACCCAGGTCATGGTGTCTACAAAGTATTCCTTGATGGTAAAGAAGTCACCTATCAAGATGGAATGGGCAATGCATCCACTATTGATGGTAAGAAATACTTTAGCGGTCATGCTACCCAACGCCAAGGTGACCAGACTCTAGTCAGCCTAAAAGGACTTGATGAAAACTTGCACGTAGTAACTCTCCAACTAGACCCTGAAAAGAATGATTTGACCAAAAAAATCGGTATGCAAGTGGATCAATTCATTACACAAGGCGAAGGAAGCGAACTATACAGCAAAGCAGAAATCCTTCAATCTATCTCTAAATGGAAGGAAGACTTGTCTAATTTTGATCCTGCTGGATTGAAAGATACTGCAACTGCACGCCAAGCATTTAAATCTAATCTTGATAAACTCACTGCCCAATTAAGTTCTGATACGGTAAATGTACAAGATGTGATGTCAACAGTCACTGCTTTGCAAGATATTCTTAACAAAGATGAAAATTATCAAAAACCTGAAGACGAAACAAGTCCAGAACAACCAGTTGAACCAAAACAACCTGAAATCAATTACGATAAGGCTATGGCTAGCTTGACTGAAGCTATCGAGAAAAAAGTGGCTGAACTCGGTACTAACAACGATGCTAAGAAAAAATTAGTTGAAATTACTGATAAAGCAATCGCAGCTATTCAAGAAGCGAAGACTCAAGAAGACGTCAATAAAGCCCTCAATAACGCTCTTGAACAAATCAAGCAATTGCAACCTAGCCAACCAGAACAACCGGTTAATCCGAAACAATCGGAACAGCCTGAAATCAATTATGATAAGGCTATGGCTAGCTTGACTGAAGCTATCGAGAAAAAAGTTGCTGAACTCGGTACCAACAACGATGCTAAGAAGAAATTAGTCGAAATAACTAACAAAGCAATCGCAGCTATCCAAGAAGCCAAAACTCAAGAAGATGTCAACAAAACCCTCAACAACGCTCTTGAACAAATCAGGCAATTGCAACCTAGCCAACCAGAACAACCGATTGAACCGAAACAACCGGAACAGCCTGAAATCAATTATGATAAGGCTATGGCTAGCTTGACTGAAGCTATCGAGAAAAAAGTGGCTGAACTTGGTGCTAACAACGAGGCTAAGAAGAAATTAGTTGAAATTACTGATAAAGCAATCACAGCTATCCAAGAAGCGAAGACTCAAGAAGACATCAACAAAGCCCTTAACAACGCTCTTGAACAAATCAAGCAATTGCAACCTAGCCAACCAGAACAACCAGTTGAACCAAAACAGCCTGAAAAACCAATTACTTCTTCAAGTCCTGAAGAAGGGGTTAAAGAGCTTGTCTTCCAACTCCCAAGTTTGGATATTGTTAAGAAGGCAGTACCATTCAAGACTATCCGTCACGAAAATCCAAACTTAGACAAAGGGAAAGAACAAGTTCTAGCAAAAGGGAAAGATGGGGCTATAATCGAGTATGTCGAAGTATATGGCAGCAATCGTAAGGTAGTTCAAACTGAATCAACTCCACCTCTAGATCGAGTGATTGAAGTTGGAACGAAACAGAGTTCTGTAGGAACAGATACTCCACCAGTTGTGACTCTCCCTAAGTATGTTCTACCTAGAGAAACTGAAAAACTAGCTCCTGTAGTTGTAACAGAAGATTCACCAAGAAAAGATGGAAAAACACCTGTTGCTACTATGGTTAAACAAGACAAGGAAAAACAACTCCCAGAAACTGGAGAGCAAGAAGCAAATGCCTTCTTATTCTTGGCTGCTATTACTTCAGTATTGTCTCTACTCATCTTCCAAAAGAATTTAAAAGACTAATTAAAATCTTTACTTAATTCTTTTCAATGATTCTAGCTCTCCCAAGAGAAGACCGGCTGGTCTTCTCTTTTTCTGCTACAAATAAAAAACATCCATAAATTTATATGGATGTCTTAGTATCTATAAAACAGAATGATTATTGAACTGCACCCCAAAAGTTAGACAGAAAAAATCTAGCTTTTGAGGTGCCGTTCATTCTATCTTTGACTAGGCAGAAGAACTTGAGTATATCGAAGCTAATAAAGTTGCGAAAATATTAAGAAGAATAAAGGCCACTAAAAAGATTCAACTTGCAGAGTCAAAGAGAGAGAAAGATTTATATCTAACTCATGAACAACTCCAAGAATGGTTCTCAGCATTTCAAGAAGATTTAGAGAATGATAAAATAACCCTTAAAGATTATGTCCTATTTTATTTCACTTTTTTCTTAGGCGATAGAAAATCTGAAACCTATGCTCTTCAATGGAAACATATCGATTTTTCAAAATCACAGATTCAGCTAATTTAAGCTTTAGATAGATATGGACAAGTGAAATCTACTAAGGGAAATAAGAAAACTATTTTCTCTATTTCTAATGACTTACTTCAACTTCTTACCTCTTGGAAAGAGCAACAAAAATACGAACTAGCGAAGTTTGGCATCATCAGCAATCCAGAACAATTTATTTTTACATATATCGACACAAAAGGAAACATCAACAAGCCTTTACATGCCGACTATCTAAACAATAAAATGAAAAGCATCAGAAAGCGACATAAAGAGCTGGCACATGCTACACCTCATAAACTGCGACATACAGGAGCAACGCTTGCTAAACAAGCAGGAATGAGCTTAGAAGCTATTTCTGAAGCACTAACACATAGCGATACAGGTACAACTCAGATTTATGTCAATGCTTCTAATGTAGTTCCTATGGCAGTCGGTGAATTTGCCTTAAAGTCTCTAAAACAATAAGGTAAACTTTTCAAAAAAACACGAAAAAAGCACCCATAGGGCAAACCTTTGAGTGCTTTGAAACGTTGATAGTATCGTATTGATTAACGTTTTGAGGCAACTGACCTCGTCAGGTTGCAGCCACATTTGTAAGCGACTGAAGTCGCAACAACTGTGTCAATTGCACCAATTTAGCAAGAAAGTACAAAAAAGAACACCCCGAAAGGTGCTCTTTGTAAGTATAGTAATTCTTTCGAATTAACGTTTACTAAATTGTGATGCTTTACGAGCTTTCTTAAGATCTGGTTTTTTCTACATCATGATATTTATGGTAAATTATCACTAAAATCAAGTAAATTTAAGAGATAAATCCTCAATCTTTACATATATAATCCTTTTAAAAATCGAGAGGTTATCAAAGGGTTATCACTTTT
>NZ_CAUQCP010000019.1:0-37071 GCF_963516575.1 uncultured Streptococcus sp. | reverse complement strand
AGGCAATAAAAATCGCACACATCAAAATCACTGTATCTCTTAATCGAACATGAAGATCATCATATAATTTCTCACGGTATTCACGTGTTGAATAGTTTCCGGTCATTGGTTATTCCTTTTATGTCATATAATCTTGTTTCTGCATGGATGATGGTAGAGAGACTTCTGTCCAATCTTACATATTTTTCTTCTCACTTGTTATTCTTTTGAACATTATCTTTTAAATATCCGTCATTCCATCCTTAACATTATATCAAAAATTTTACAGTCTTTCTCTGAAGAAATCTATCAATTGAACAGATAGAGGAAGTTATCGTCAACCTCATGGTACCATCGACTACTTCAATGACCTCTAGAACCA
Organism: uncultured Streptococcus sp.; assembly: GCF_963516575.1. GTDB lineage: Bacteria > Bacillota > Bacilli > Lactobacillales > Streptococcaceae > Streptococcus. Next base: position 36,710 of record NZ_CAUQCP010000019.1, on the reverse strand, counting down.
AACTAAGCATATGATAAGCAAAGGCCAGCGGAGAAATGCAAAAATTACAAGAAGGAAGAAAACTGTCAAGATTTGCTTGTTATTGGTTTGCTTAATCTGCTTTTGATCTAGAGCTACCTTTTCGTTCGTGATCTTCACATCCCTCAGAGATTTGTTTATAGATCTTCACATCCCTCAGAGATTTGTTTATAGTAGATAAAATAATTTACTAGGTTACACAGTTAAAGATAAAAAAGCCCAGCTGTCTCATCCTGGGCTCTTATCTATTATGCTCACTCAATTATTAGATTCATATCAGAAAACTTGATCCGTACTGTCGTTCCTTTTCCAACCTCAGACTCAATACGAATCTGGTGCCCCAGTTCTTCAGAAATTTTCTTAGATAGGTAAAGGCCAAGTCCAGAGGATTGCTGAGTTAGGCGGCCATTATATCCTGAAAAGCCACGTTCAAAGACTCGGAGGACATCACTGTTTTTTATCCCGATTCCTGTATCCTTGATACAGAGTTCCTGGCCTTCCATATAAATCTCCAGACCACCTTCCTTGGTGTACTTGAGACTATTTGAGATGATTTGCTCAATAACCACTAGTAGCCACTTCTTATCCGTCACGATTTCTTTATCAAGGTCATGTAGATTGACATTTAAGCCTTTTTGAATAAAGAAAAGAGCGTATTTACGAATTATTTCCTTGACCAAGTCTTCTATTTGTACCTGCTTTAAGACCAAATCATCATGGAAACTTTCTAAACGCAGATACTGTAAAACCAAATTTGTATAGGAGTCGATCTTGAAAATTTCTTGTTCCAAGTGCTGCTTCAGTTGGCGGTCGGCTACTTCTGCAACTAAGAGTTGACTGGCTGCAATGGGGGTCTTGATCTGATGGACCCACAAGGTATAGTAATCCAGCAAATCCGTCAGTTTTCTTTCTGAATCTGACCTCTGCTGATAGAGTTCCATCTCACGCGCTTCTAATTTTTCTGCTAAAGCTATTTCCAAAGGAGATTTGGCTTCCCTCTCCCCATAGAGAAGTTCCTGGCGATAGACCTGCATTTCCACCAATATGTCCCAAGTGAAAAATAAGATGGTTACAAAGCAACATAGCAGGAAAAAGTAGAGAAAGTAAATTCCCAAACTGGCAAATAAAAACTGAAAGAGCAAAACCAGAAATGTCAAAGAAAGCAGATAGATAAACAGACGACTACGGGAGCGCAGATAGGCTAGAAAAAATTGTTTCCAATCAAGCATGCTTTAATCCGTACCCTATCCCTTTCTTGGTCTCGATAAATCCTACCAAGCCCTGCTCTTCCAATTTTTTACGCAAACGAGCCACATTGACAGAGAGAGTATTATCATCAATGAAAAAGTCACTGTTCCAAAGTTCTCGCATCAAGTCATCACGCGCTACGATATTGCCCGCATGCTCAAACAAAACGCGTAAAATCTGGAATTCATTCTTGGTCAAATTCAAGACTTGCCCTTGATAATGTAAATCCATTGATTTGGTATTGAGGATAACACCAGCATATTCCAGTAAGCTCTCGTCACGCCCAAACTCATAGGAACGGCGCAACAAGCCCTGAACCTTGGCTAAAAGAACCTGCTGGTCAAAAGGCTTGGTCACAAAGTCATCCGCCCCCATATTGATTGCCATGACAATATCCATAGCCTGGTCTCTGGAAGATAGAAACATGATAGGCACCTTGGAAATCTTTCGGATTTCCTGACACCAGTGATAGCCATTAAACAAAGGCAATCCAATATCCATGAGGACCAGATGAGGCTCCGACTGGACAAAAAGGCTCAAAACTTCCATAAAATCTTCTACCAAGACCACTTCAAATCCCCATTCAGAGAGCATTTTCCCTACTTGTTGACGAATGACCAAATCATCTTCCACTAGTAAAATCTTGTGCATCTGATTCTCCTTTGTTAATTTTAGGAGTCTTAAATCCTTTAGTATAAATAGAGGGCTTAGTATCTAATACTTTTTGACATTTCCTTGTCACAACAGCTCAAAAACAGATAGTGAATAACCCTATTGATATCATACCTTATTTTCAGACATAGTGCCAGCCCTACCCTTTTATTTTTAATTTTTTCAACCCTCATTTCAGTTCTTTTATACATCCCCTTAACCAAAATTTATATCTATTCTTCCAAACCTTGAGTATAGTTAAAACGACACTCTATACTCTTCTAACATTGAAAAGCTCCTTATCAAGTGGTATCCGTAAAAAGTTCTAGCTTTTAGATTGACAATCTGAAAAAGATTTGTTAAGATATGAATGAATAAGATTTAATATTCATTCAGAAAAGAGGTGAATCAAATTGGACAAAAAACAGGCTTTGAAATCCGCAGCTTATGAAGTTTTTTCAAAAAAAGGATACAAGGCGACAGGAATTTCAGAAATTGCTAGACAAGCTCATATGGCAGTCGGATCTTTTTATAACTATTACGAAAGTAAAGAAGCTATTTTTTTAGATATCTATATTGATGAAAACAATCGTGTTCGCCAAACTATGATCGAAGAACTGGATTGGGAAATTGATATGATTGATCTTATTAGTCAACTCTTTGCTCAGTCCAGAACTCTCATTTCTTCCAATAAAATTCTTGCTGAATGGTATAATCCTGCTATTGCAGATGAGTTACACAGTTACTATTCTTCAGAAGAAGGGAAAGTTGCGAATCCATTTCATCAATTTCTCGTAAAAACTTTTACTAATCGTTTGCGGTCTGAAGGCTATTCACCAGAAAAAATTCAAGATATTTTACAGGTTTACAACCTATTTTACTACATGGATATGCATATCACAGAAAATGATTTTCCAGATATTAGCAAAACTGTAGAAATACTAGCAACCAACTTCATTAAAGGAATACTGAAATAAAGAAATCTTTTCTTTATTTTTTGAAAATCCTTGAATGAATAAAAATATTATTCATTCATAAAAATTATTACACTATAGGAGCTTAAAAATGAAACGAGGGAAAAAAATGTTCATGATTATTCTAACTACACTTGGAGTGCTCGGCTTTATATCTTGGGGAATCATTGCCTACCTTGGACGAAGTCAGACTTTATCGATACAATCCATTGAAAATCCCAGCGGAGATTTATATTTAGTTCACATCACAAAACCAAAAAATCAAATATGGAAAGCTGGCTCCTATGCTCAGTTTAAGCTTCCTGATAGCTCGTTTGGTACAAACAAAAGTCCAGTAAAGGAGGAACAGACTAGTCGATGGCTAACTCTTGCTTCCACTCCTGATGAGGACGAAATTCTTATTGTAACCCATAATAGTGGTAGCGTGTTCAAGGAAACCTTAACACATTTACCAGCTGGTAGTGAAATTGAGATGAGTTGGCTGGAGTCATCTTTATCTGTTGAAGACAATGACCAAGCACTGGTTTGTTTTGCCTCTGATGTCGGTATTTCTACTCTACGTTCAGTTGTGAAAGAGTGGGCTGGTAAGCGCTCCATCATTCTTAATCATTTAGACAAAGGAGTAAGCATTTTTGATAATGAGTTAAGAGAGCTTAGTCAGAACAATCCGAATCTAACTTATAAAACTAGCGAAAGCTTTTCTCAAAGCCAAGCATTTCTAAAAAATGCTGTTGAGAAATACGGCAACCAAGCTATTTATCTCTTGACCGGCCAACCTGATGACATAAATGAGATGAAAAAATTCTTAAAAGAGAATGGGATTGACGACAAACAGATACAAACAAGTATGTTTAAAGGTTTGAAATAAAAGCAAACTGTCTTCTATATATCTGAATCATACCATTATAGGTCGGTATGTAGAGAGCTCGTACAAACCAACTAGTAAATTCTATGTGATTGTGATAAGATAAATAAAAAGAAAGGAGCTCTTATGGCCAATATTTTTGACTATCTGAAAGATGTCGCATACGATTCCTTTTACGACCTTCCTTTGAATGAGTTAGACATCCTAGCCTTAACAGAAGCCACCTACCTCTCCTTTGATAATCTGGTCTCCACAACTCCTAAACGTCTTTTAGACCTATCACCTCAGGTTCCAAGAGAATCGAACATGTTGACCAATAAAAATCGCCTCCAGCTATTAGATGAGCTGACTCAACACAAACGTTTCAAAAATTGCAAACTCTCCCATTTTATCAACGATATCGATCCTGAACTGCAAAAGCAATTTGCGGCTATGACCTACCGCCTCACTCTCGATACCTATCTGATTGTCTTTCGTGGGACAGATGACAGTATCATTGGCTGGAAGGAAGATTTCCACCTGACCTATATGAAGGAAATTCCTGCTCAAAAGCACGCCCTCTCCTATTTAAAGAACTTTTTTGCCCATCATCCTAAGCAAAAAGTCATTCTGGCTGGGCATTCCAAGGGAGGAAATCTAGCTATCTATGCTGCTAGTCAAATTGAGCAAAGCTTGCAAAATCAGATCACAGCAGTTTATACCTTTGATGCGCCTGGTCTCCACAAAGAATTGACACAAACCGAGGGCTATCAAAGGATAATGGATAGAACCAAGGCCTTCATCCCACAAGGTTCCATTATCGGTATGATGCTGGAAATCCCTAACCACCAAATCATCGTGCACAGTACTGCCTTTGGTGGTATCGCCCAGCATGATACCTTTAGTTGGCAGATTGAGGACAAGCACTTCGTTCAACTGGATGATACCAACAGTGATAGCCAACAAGTAGACACAACCTTCAAAGAATGGGTAGCGACAGTCCCTGACGAGGAACTCCAGCTCTACTTCGACCTCTTCTTTGGCACTATTCTTGATGCTGGTATCACCTCTATCAATGACTTGGCTTCCTTAAAGGCGATTGAACACATTCATCATCTCTTTGTCCAAGCTCAATCCCTCACTCCAGAAGAAAGAGAAACCATGGGACGCCTTACCCAGTTATTGATTGATACCCGTTACCAAGCTTGGAAGAATAGATAAAAAGCTTATGATGAGGTGTGAACCTTCTCATAAGCTTTTCTTGTCTTAAAGAAAAAATTACTCCTTCATTTGACTCTCTGCATCAGCCACGACTTGCTCTAAACTGGTCTGACCAAGTTCAGCCTCCATAGCTTGCTGGATTCTCTCCAATTTTTGATCCAAAACATCATGAATATGAGCTCCAACTGGGCAATTTGGATTTGGATTGTCATGGAAACTAAAGAGTTGACCTGTCTTACCAAGACACTCAACCGCCTGATAAACATCTAAAAGACTAATGTCCTTGAGATCCTTAACAATCTCTGTCCCACCTGTTCCACGCGCGACTGAAATCAGCTCTGCCTTCTTCAACTGGGACAAGGTTTTTCTGATAATGACTGGATTGACCCCGACACTAGCAGCCAGAAAATCACTGGTCACCTTGCTTTCCTTCCCCTTGAGGGCAATGATTATCAGCATATGAGTCGCAATGGTAAATCTACTTGGAATTTGCATCCTCTTCTCCTTTTTACGAGGCTACCCTGCCTCTACTCTTCTTTTTCTTTTATTATACCCTTTTTAGTTGTAATGTCAATCGTTACCACTTTTCAACCAAGCATCTAATTCCCTATCGTATCCCTCTTTCTGGGCCAATTCTCTCAGAAATTCCTGATGATGAGTATGGTGAATACCATTGACCAGACTTTCATAGTAAACCTCAAAATAAGGAAGTTTGAGGTCTTTAGCCAGTTGCAATTCAGCTGCCACATCGTAATCCACTCGTCGGAAATCCATATCTACCAAGCCCTTGTCATCAAACTCCAAAATCATATACTGGGCCCGCAAGTCCTTCCGCAACTGGGCATCTAGAAAGAAAGGCTGGCCAATCGAACCCGGATTGACAATCAATTGCCCACCAGTCCCGTAACGAAGCAACTGCTGGTGAATATGACCATAAACAGCAATATCACAAGACGGATTGGTCACCAAGCGGTCAAAATCCTCCTGTGCTCCAGTATGAATCAACTCTCGCCCCCAGTTCTTATCAGGCAGATGATGGCTAATTCCCACCGTCAAATCCCCAAACTGACGATGAAGCTGTAGAGGTTGATTGTGGAGCAGTTCAATTTCTTCTAGAGAAATTTCCTCTAAAACATACTGGCACTGGCGCAAGAGATAGCGTTGACTAGGACGAGTACTATCCAATTCCTTACGGACACCGTGCCACAGACTATCTTCCCAGTTTCCCAAAACTCTAGCTGTAATCGGTAGTTGATCCAACAAGTCCAAAATCCTTCTACGCCCTGTCCCTGGCATGAGAATATCTCCCAAAAGCCAGTATTCATCCACTCCTAGCTGCCGAGCATCTGCCAAAACAGCCTCCAAGGCTGTAGTATTTCCATGAATATCTGAAAGAAGAGCTATTTTTGTCATATTCATCTCCTCGTTTTTTCTCTTGCAATAAGTATAACATAAAAAGTCACAGCTAGAGAAATCTAGCTTTTTTTGATATACTAGATAAAGATATTAGACAAGAGGAAACGAATGACCCCGAATAAAGAAGATTATCTAAAATGTATTTATGAAATTGGCACATACCTACATAAGATTACCAACAAGGAAATTGCGGCTCGTATGCAAGTATCTCCCCCTGCCGTAACTGAAATGATTAAACGGATGAAAAGTGAAAATCTCATCCTCAAGGACAAGGAATGTGGCTATCTACTGACTGACCTTGGACTTAAATTGGTCTCTGAGCTCTACCGTAAACACCGCTTGATTGAAGTTTTTCTAGTCCATCATTTAGACTATACGAGTGACCAGATTCACGAGGAAGCTGAGGTCTTGGAACATACTGTCTCTGATCTATTCGTGGAGAGACTAGAAAAATTGCTTGGATTCCCCAAGACCTGCCCCCACGGAGGAACTATTCCTGCCAAGGGAGAACTCCTGGTTGAAATCAACAACCTCCCACTAGCTGATATCAAGGAGGCTGGTGCCTACCGCCTGACTCGGGTTCACGATAGTTTTGACATTCTCCATTATCTGGATAAGCACTCACTTCACATCGGCGACCAGCTCCAAGTCCAGCAGTTTGATGGCTTCAGCAATACTTTCACTATCCTCAGTAAAGAAGAGGATTTACAAGTAGGGATGGACATTGCCAAACAACTCTACGTCGAGAAAATCGACTAATTTCTCAAGCACCCCAACCAACCCTGAAAGTTTTATTTTCAGGGTTTTATTTCTATCATTTGATTTTACTTTCATTTAGTTGTAGAATATTTGTTAAAAAAAGAAAGATATTTTAACATATGAAAAAATCACTAAAAATTTTTGCGACATCCAAATGGTTTGACCTCTTCGGAGTTGCTTTGGTCGTTGGGATTGCGATTGCATCTGGTTACCTCAATTCTCGTCTCGATAAATTCGTAGATTGGGGCCCATGGACTGCCCTTGTTCCCTTTGGTTTGATTTCCGTAACCAACGTTGGGATTTCCATGTTGTCCACTCGTTTTACAGGAAAATTAAGCAAATGGGGCAATTACTTTGGCATTATCAATACGATTTTGTCTGGTACTATTGATTATATCCTTGGAAATAAGGCGGCCATCATTACCTATCCCGTCACCTTCCTCATTTATACCTTTGCCATAAAGAAATGGGAAGCTTCGAAAGAAGGTAGACCCAACCAAATGAGCCAAAAACAGCTAAAATTGGCGGCCATCATCATTTCCATCATCGCCTTCCTCTTTGCCTTTGTGACCAACTATATCGGCTATGGGGGCAAGATGAATCTCCTTGCCTATGTGACAACTATTGCCTTTGCACTGTCCCTCATTGCCAATGCATTGAACGCATTGAAATTAACAACTCAGTGGGGCTTTTGGTTGATTTATAATTTCGTTCAGCTGACAAAGGCTGGCATTCAAGGAAACTTTGCCAATATCGGAAAATATATCTTTTATATCCTCAATGCAATCGGAGCTTTATTTGTCTGGAATGATGAAGAAGTGGAACAATAAGAGGGAAATCAAATAAAGAAGTCTAACAGAATCTCCTTACTAAAATTTTTTATCATTTTACTTGTAACTCCCATTCTTTTGGAGTAGAATGAAGATAGATAAAAGAGGGAGGTCATCTTATGAAAAAACTCTTTAGAATCCATTTTACAGCAATTGCAGTCATCGATTTGCTACTATTTGCATTTTTTACTACTAGACCCGAGACAGTTTTCGACTGGCTCTTGCTCACTGGTTTTATTTTCATCCTTGCTCAGGGACTACTGCTGTTTCGCTTGGTTGTCCAACTCAAACATCAATTCGCTGAGATTTATCCTCAAATCAATAAAAAGATTCGCTTCTACTATTTAGGGGTTCTCTCCATTGATTTTCTATTTTTTGTCCTTTTAACCTTCGTTAGTTCTCATCGTTTTTTATCTCTTATGCCAATCATCACTGCTTGTCATTCTACTTTATATTATAGGACGGCGGACTACCTAAGAGAAAACTATCCTGACTTTTACAACAAACATATCTCTTTGTGGGAATGTCTCTAAGGAAAAGGAGGTCTTAGCATGAAAAAAATCATCTATATCAAAACCATTCAACTCCTTGTCATCGATGGAATTATGCTGGCATTTTTGGCATTTAAAGAGGGGCTTACTTGGGATTGGATTTTAATTTATAGCGGTTGGCTCATTTTCTTTCATCCTGTTCTATTGACCTATCTTTCCACCCAACTTTGTGACCACTTCAGTCAACTCTATTCCCAGATTAGACCAAGATTCTGGCGTTTTACCTTACAAATCCTCCTCTGGGATAGCCTGATCATTCTCTCCTTGATATGTTTAAGTAGTATCCCACTTTTCCTTCAGGGCACTCTCCTAATTCTAGGCCATCTCATTCCTTCCTATCGCATCTGCCAAAGCTTGAAAAGAGACTTCCCCCAAGCCTATCAAGCACCAATTTCATTTTGGAGTATTTTATGATAGATGAGAAAAACCAAGCCGTCCGGGCTTGGTCTTTCTTATCTATTTTTAGTATCTAGGATAATGGTAACTGGCCCATCATTGACCAGCTCAACCTGCATATCCGCTCCAAAGATGCCTGTCTGAACGGGCACTTCTTGCGCTAATTTTTGATTGAATGCATCATAGAAGTCTGATGCCATATCAGGCTTGGCTGCACCTGTAAAGGCTGGACGATTGCCTTTCTTAGTATCCGCAAAGAGGGTAAACTGAGAAATAGAGAGGATTTCTCCTTCAATATCTTTGACAGACAGGTTCATCTTGCCTTCTGCGTCTGAAAAAATCCGCATGTTGACCAGTTTTCTCACGGCATAATCCAAATCTTCCTCTTGGTCCTCTGGTCCAACACCAACCAGCAATAAGAGGCCTTGGTTGATTTTCCCCTGCGACTGACCTTCAATACTCACTTGGGCTTTTTTAACCCGTTGGATAATGATTTTCATAATAGCCTTTCTAATAAGAGCTAGGGCAATTAACCGTTAGTCCGTTTGACAGAATAAACTTCTGGCACGCTCTTAATCTTATCTACAACTGTAGTCAGTGTAGAGAGGTTGGCAATGCCAAAGGACACATGGATATTGGCAAACTTCATATCCTTGGTTGGCTGGGCGTTGACCGTTGAGATATTCTTGGTTGTGTTTGAAAGAACTTGCAGTACATCATTCAACAGTCCTGTACGGTTGAGGCCGTAAATATCGATATGGGCCATATACTCCTTATTTGAGCTAGAGTACTGGTCTTCCCACTCCACATCAAGGAGACGTTGCTCGTAGTTTTCTTGTGCGCGCAGGTTCATACAGTCCACACGGTGAATAGCCACACCACGCCCCTTGGTAATATAGCCAACAATGTCATCACCAGGAACAGGATTGCAACACTTGGCAATCCGCACTAGGAGACCTGAGGCACCTTCAATAACCACACCACCCTCATGCTTGACTTTGAGGGTTTCTTTATTTTCAACCTTGACCTCGCCACCTTTGACAAGTTCTTCTGCTTCCGCCTTAGCCTTGGCACGTTCTTCTTCACGGCGTTCCTTTTCAGTCAAACGGTTAAAGACAGTAATAGCACCGATTTCGCCAAAACCAATGGCCGCAAAGAGGGATTCTTCTGTCTTGTAGCTGGTCTTTTGCAGAACTTGGTCCATGTGACGCTTGTCCATGAATTTATTGGCCACATAGCCATTTTCTTGGAACTGGGCCATCAGCATTTCACGACCCTTGTTGACAGACAATTCCTTATCTTGGTTTTTAAAGAACTGACGAATCTTGTTGCGCGCTTTGCTGGTCTTGACCATGTTAAGCCAGTCACGGCTAGGTCCAAAGGAGTTGGGGTTGGTGACAATTTCAACCTGATCTCCTGTCTTGAGCTTGGTTGTCAGTGGAACCATGCGACCATTGACCTTAGCACCAGTTGCTTTTTCCCCGACTTTTGTATGGATTTCATAGGCAAAGTCAATCGGTCCTGAATCTTTTGGAAGAGAGCGGACAGCTCCATCTGGGGTAAAGACGTAAATCTCCTCAGCCAGATAGTTTTCCTTGACAGAGTCCACAAATTCCTTAGCATCATCAGCCTGGTCTTGGAGCTCCATCATCTCCTTAATCCAGTTCATCCCAATAGCTGATTCCTTGCTATTGACCTGCCCCTTAATGCCTTTCTTATAAGCCCAGTGAGCTGCAACCCCGTACTCAGCTACCTCGTGCATTGCCTTGGTCCGAATTTGGAATTCGATCGGGCCTTTTGGTCCATAAACCGTCGTATGGATAGACTGATAACCATTGGCCTTGCGGTTAGCAATGTAGTCTTTAAAGCGACCAGGCATAGGTTTCCAAAGCTCATGCACATAACCAAGCATGGCATACACATCACTTTGGGTATCTAAAATACAACGAATGGCAATCAGGTCATAGATTTCCTCAAACCGTTTTCTCTTGTCCTGCATTTTGCGGAAAATCGAGTAAATATGCTTGGGACGACCGTAAATCTTTCCTTTCAAGTGACGATCTGTCGTATAGTCTTCTAATTTTGTGACTACCTCATCCACCAAGGCCTCACGCTCTCTGCGCTTTTCCTTCATCATATGGGTAATCTTGTAGAACTCCGTAGGATTGAGATAACGGAAAGACAGGTCTTCCAATTCCCATTTGACACTGGAAATCCCCAAACGATGGGCAAGTGGGGCATAGATTTCCATGGTTTCTTTGGAAATACGCTCCTGCTTGTCTTTTCGAAGGTGTTTCAGGGTCCGCATATTGTGCAAGCGGTCAGACAGTTTGACCAAGATCACGCGGATGTCCTCAGACATGGCCATGAGCATCTTGCGATGATTTTCAGCCAACTGCTCTTCGTGAGACTTGTACTTGACCTTACCGAGCTTGGTAACTCCATCGACAATCACGCGCACATCGGGACCAAACTCTCTTTCCAAATCGTCCAAGGTCGCGTCTGTATCTTCCACCACATCATGCAAGAAACCACAGGCAACCGTTACGGCATCTAGTTTGAGTTTGGCTAAAATACCTGCCACTTGGATAGGGTGAATAATGTAAGGTTCGCCAGATTTTCGGTATTGACCACTGTGGCATTCAACAGCATAGACCAAGGCCTTATGGACAAAAGCAACATCTTCTTTTGATAAATATTTTTGTGTTAAAGCGACAACCTCATCGCCCGTTAAATTCACTTCTTTTGGCATCTCTACTCTCCAATTCTTCCTACCATTTTATCACTTTTTTAAGAATATGAAAACTAGATTGGAACAGAATAAGAAAAAAATAATTCAGAATTGCTTGATAATTCTGAATTATTAGTCTATAATATATTACGAAGTTAGATTTTAAACTTAGGTGATAGAAGGAGAGATAGAAGAACGGAAACCATATTGTAACCGAAAGACTTTCTGACTTCCCCAATTCCATTAAATATACGAAGATCAAACGGTGGAACTCGTGTCACATACACTGGTACCTTGACTGGATTTTGGACTTAAAATCCTCAAGATACTTTCTTCTATCCTTTAGTTTATAAGGAGAACACCTATGAAAAAAACTGCTATTTCTATCTTTGCTCTCCTAGTGTTAGGAGTTAGCTGCCTGTTCCTATTCAGCCAGCAAAGTTATAAAAAAACAGTCGTTCAATACTATGCTAACGACCAGAACCTGCCTAATAGGATAACTTATAGTGAATATAGCGATAAACGAGAAGCCAACTACGGTGGCACTCTAAACATCACGTCTATCAAACAAGCTAATGACGGAGTTTATGCAACCTATGAAGGGCAATTGACACCTCTCCAATATTGATAAATTGATAACCAGCCTGTCTTCATCTAGTCATGCTGGTTTTTAAGTTCATTCTAAATCCTTACCTATTCTCCCCAACTGTGCTATACTTAATGTATACTCAATGAAAATCAAAGAGCAAACTAGGAAACTAGCCGCAGGTTGCTCAAAGCACTGCTTTGAGGTTGTAGATAGAACTGACGCAGTCAGTAACCATAGCTACGGCAAGGCGACGTTGACGCAGTTTGGATTTGATTTTCGAAGAGTATTAGTACATTCTTTGAGATTGGAGCTAACATGAAAATCCATAAAACCGTGAATCCTGTTGCCTATGAAAACACCTATTACCTAGAAGGCGAAAAGAACCTCATCGTGGTCGATCCTGGCAGCCATTGGGAAGCCATTCGTCAGACAATAGAGAAGATCAACAAACCAATCTGTGCTATTCTCTTGACCCATGCCCATTATGACCATATCATGAGTCTGGACTTGGTACGAGAGACTTTTGGCAATCCTCCTGTCTATATCGCAGAGAGTGAAACCAGCTGGCTCTACACTCCTGTCGATAATCTCTCTGGGCTTCCTCGTCACGATGATATGGCAGATGTAATCGCAAAACCAGCTGAACACACCTTTGTCTTTCATGAAGAATACCAACTAGAGGAATTTCGTTTTACTGTCTTGCCGACACCAGGTCACTCTATCGGTGGTGTTTCCCTAGTCTTTCCTGATGCACACCTAGTCTTGACAGGAGATGCTTTGTTCCGTGAAACAATCGGACGGACGGATCTTCCGACTGGTAGCATGGAGCAACTTCTTCACAGTATCCAGACCCAACTCTTCACCCTACCAAACTACGATGTCTATCCAGGACATGGTCCAGCTACTACTATTGCTCATGAAAAGACCTTCAATCCTTTTTTCTAGCAAGATGATGATAATGACTATCGCAATTTAAGTAAACTATAGCAGTTTGAAATTGGAATAGTACAACATGGCTTCTAATTCATTTTTATAAATTACTTTCAATTTTCCAATCGATTTGTTCAGATTTTATTTCATCTCACTATATTTATACTATTTTAGAATTATAAAAACGCATAATATCAAGTGTAGAAAAGTTTGATATTATGCGTTTTATCATGAAAAGATTTTCTAAATCATCTCCTCAAATTGATTTTTTCACAGTCTAAAATAATTGATATATAAACTATGAATTGGGGTTATTCTGACTCCTTACGAAAACTAAATAATCCAGCAGTTAGAGTTAACATTCCAAATAGGGTAGCGAGAATTGAGTGATTTTCTCCAGTATTTGGCAAAGTCTTAGCTACTTGTTTCGAAATAGTTTCAGTCTTAGTTGCTAACGGCTCAGCTTGAGTTTTTGTACTATTTACGTCATTTCCTTTTTGTTCTGTAGTTGTTGGAGTATTACTACTATTTACAACTGGAACAGGAGTTGTAGCACCTCCGTTATCACGGCTTGCGGCAACTTTGAAAGTCATAGCATAAATACTAAAGTGATTGGTTTCAAAAGTCACCTTATCGGCATTTTGTTTGAAATCAAGCGCAAACAAGCTTCCGTTTTGATTCACGTAGTAAACATTTTCCACTGGCTGGTTTGCCAACACGCTAACCGTAACCCAGCCGTTTGGCTGAATAGCCTTGCCTCTCGCGTCATACAGATGAATGTCGAAGGCCTTGTATTTTTTTGATTCAAGTGAATTCGACTTGGTTTCTTCTACCCTGATATATCTGACATTTTTGAGTGTTGCTTCTGAACCATATACTTGAACGTTTCCAGCTATGCTCGAAAGAACACGAGTATTGTTTGGGATGGCTGGATTAAGCGTAGGCGTTACGGGAGTTGTCGGTGTTATTGGAGCAACTGGTGTAACTGGATTTACAGGATTTTCACTTGGCTTGACTTCTGGTTTTGCTTGGTCGGCTGGTTTTTCGGTGTGGTTCTTAAATAAGAAAACGTAAGTTTGATAAACTTCTGCGTATAAACCAAAATCTCCCTCGCTTCTTCCTCTCTCATTTAGCGAACGGCCATAAAGTGGTGTTACCTGCCTATTTTTTGAAAATTGATAGACTTCCACGTCATTGTCTTCTTTTGTAGTGCGGAAAGCCATGTAACCTTGACCTGTGATGTTAGTGTTTTTGTTTAGTTCAACATGTCCTGTTTTCCCATCAAAAATACCTGTATAAATTGTATACGCTTCATAGTTTCTACCTTCCAATTCTGGAATTTTCACTCGAATCGGATACATATACACATGGCTTTTCCTCATTTCTTCAAGAGAAAATTCCCTCCCATTTTCTTCGATCCACCTATTCGCGCTACCTATAAAGTAAGCTAATCTTGGTTTGTTATTGATAAAATCTTTTTCAGCAGTCCATATTCCATTGATAGGAGTTTCCTTCATATCACTGATAGGAAGTGGTGCTACAATATCTGCGTAGGTAACAACAGGGTGTTCCTGAACGCTTCCGTCACGTAGATGCCATCTTCTCACTGGTTTTCTGTTATTTTCCTGCGGTTGCTCTGCAGGTTTAACCTCTGGTTGAGGGGTTTCTGCTGGTTTTGGAGTTGGAACAGGTGTTTCAGCAGGTTTATTTTCAACCGGCTTGTTCTCAGCTGGTTTTACTGGCTGAGTAGGCTGCGGTTGCTCTGCAGGTTTCACTTCTGGTTGAGGGGTTTCTGCTGGTTTTGGCGCGGGTATTGGTTGAGTAGTGTTAGGTTGAGCGGCAGCGTTTGGCTGCGGCGCAACGTTTTCCTCTGCATGCACCAAAGTTGGCACTACAGCACTAAGAGTGACAGCAGAGAAGGTAACAATACCTAGTTTAGTGAGTTTATTCATAATTTTTCCTCCTCAGGAATATATAATTGCCTTTTTAGGCTTATAAAATGACAAAATCAACTTCCTTTCAAGACCACAAAAGCAAAATTTTGAGCCGACTCATTCTCTAAACATTTAATGTTCTTGATAGAAGCCTTAAATGAACCTTCATCCATTAACGGAACAATACAGCTATCATACTATTACACATCTTAATGATTTTTAAGTTTTTTGTTACCATAAGCTCGCTATCTCCTTTAGAGATAGGGAACTAAGTGTATCGCGTAACGACCGTTAAACGATACACAAAAAATACCAGTCTAATACAGGTTAAAAACACTGTTAAACTCGCATTTTTTAAATATTCATATTCTTATTTTGAATGTTTCATCAAACGGTCGTTAATCGAAACAAATTTACGGCTTCATTCTACCATTTTTCCCTATTTTTAGCAATGATTTTCCGTTTTTTTTGACGATTGTTCGCCACTTTATTACGTTCTAACACTTTATATAGGGTTGATGTAGAAATTTGTTCAGCTTTTGCAATATTACGTATGCTTATATTTGAATGTAGATATTTGTTAAGTATGCGCTCCTCCTTTTCTTTTGAAATCCGTTTTGCTCCTAATCTAACACCATTTTCCTTAGCTTTTCGAAGTCCCTCTTTTGTGCGAAACCTCAGATTTTCCAGCTCATTTTCTGCCACAAAGCCTAAAATGATGCAAAGTAACCTGCCAATAAGAGAGCCTGTCTCTAGTTTTTCATGCAAACTGACTAGCTGAATATGAGATTCATTAAATAGTTCAATAAGTTCTAGTAGCTTAAACATAGATCGAGTCAGTCTATCTAACTTATAGATAGTGAAAGTAACCTGCTTGCCATCTTTCGAAAAGTCAGAGGCCAGTTTTAAGGCTTTTGTAAGTTCAGGACGAGTGTTATTTGCACCAGATTCCTTTTCTATAAAAAGTTTATCGCAATGTTTGAGAGCTTCGATTTGCACTTTCAATCCTAGGTCTTGCTTATGAGTAGATACACGGGCGTAGCCTATGTTGATAGTCTTTTGAGACATAAAAATCCTCCTGTTATCTTGATACAGAGGGATATTTTACTATGAATTTTAAAATAAGAAAAGACTTCAATTTCATAATCCCTATGAACTACACCCCAAAAGCTAGATTATTCTATCTAACTTTTTAGGGTGTACATAGATAGGGAAGGTATAATGATAGGAGTTTTACTTGCTTCTTTGCCTTACCAAATAATCACGCGCTCTTCTGGCGAACGCCACATACCGTCTCCTTCTTTGACATCATAGGTTGTAAAGAAATCATCGAAGTTTGGTACTTGCACATTGACACGGAGTTTGGCTGGCGCGTGTACATCGACGCTAGCCAAGAGTTTCATAAATTCTGGACGACCTTTCATGCGCCAGATGCGACCGAAGTTGTAGAAGAATTCTTCTGCTGAGAAGTCTGGTTCTCTCTTGGCTGCTTCCAGCGCTGCAGCGATTCCTCCCAAGTCAGCCACGTTTTCTGACACAGTCAATTTACCGTTGATGGTTGCTCCATAAGAATCCTGTCCATCAAATTGGTCAATAACTTTTTGTGTTTTCTCCTTGAAGGCAGCATAATCACTCTCTGTCCACCAGTCCTTAAGGCTACCATTTTCATCAAAGGAAGCTCCGTTGGTATCAAAGGCGTGGGAAATTTCATGGGCAATAACCGCCCCAATACCACCGTAGTTAGCAGAAGATGACTGATGCAAGTCATAGAAAGGCGCTTGTAAAATAGCTGCTGGGAAGACAATCAGGTTCTTCTGTGGATTGTAGTAGGCGTTGACCATATGAGCAGGCATGCCCCACTCCTTGTAGTCTACAGGCTGGTTCCACTTGCTCCAACTGTGCTTGATTTCCACACTCGCAAAGGCTAGAGCATTGTCAAAAAGACTAGCATTTTCATCCACTACCTTGTCCTTATAGCGTTCTGGCAATTCTTCTGGATAACCAATATAAGGCTTGATGACATTGAGTTTGACGATAGCCTTGTCACGAGTTTCAGGAGTCAACCAGTCATTCTTAGCCAAGCGTTCCTTATAGACATCAATCATAGTTGCCACTTTTTTCTCCACGTCTGCCTTAGCTTCTGGGGAGAATTTTTCATGGGCATACCAGAGACCCAAGGCTTGTTTGAAAGGACCTTGTGCTAGCTGGTAGGCTGCCTTGACCTTGTCTTTGGCTTCTGGAACACCTGAAAGCGCACGGCTATAGGCACCTGACAAGACACGGATTTCTTCTGTTAAATAGCTGGTTGAGAGATTCACAACACTCAAAATCAAGGTTGCCTTGAGAAGAGGCCAAGCTTCTTCACTATAGAATTGGTCTGCTGCTTGCCAGAAACGTTCCTCGTCTACGATAACCTTGTCTGGCACTTGTCCAAGAACTGCTTGGAAGAAGTCATCCAAAGGTAGGGCAGGCGCGAATTTCTTGAAATCTTCATAAGAATATGGATGATAGAGTTTAGCATACTCTGAACTTTCTTCATTAGAGAGCACCACTGCCGCAACTCGGCGGTCCAATTCTAGTCTTTTTTCTAGCAAATCTTCAATTTCTTCATCAGAGAAATCATAAGCCTTGAGGAGATTGGCGCTGGTTTCTTTCCACAAAGTCAAGAGTTCCTCACGTTGAGGATGGTCTTCAGCATAGTAGGTCGTATCTGGCAAGATCGTGCTTGGAGCGCTAGCCCACAGAACGTTGATTCTGGCATCCATAAAGTCTGGCGATACACCAAAAGGAAGGAAATTAGGTTTGCCAGCAAGCTCAAACTCTGCTAGTCTAGCTGTAAAATCCGCAAAAGTCTCCAATTCTTGGAATTCTTTAAGGAGTGGTAAGACAGGTGTGATACCGTCAGCTTCTCTCTTGTCAAAATCACGAACTAGGCGGTGGTATTTGACAAAGTTTGCCAAGATAGCATCCTCAGGCACCTCTTCACCTGCCAACCACTTGTCTGTTGTCGCCAGCATCAGGTCTTCAATTTCCTGATCTAAATCAACAAAACCTCCCGTTTGAGACTTATCTGCTGGGATTTCAGCAGTCTTCTGCCATTCTCCATTGATTGCATCATAAAAATCGTCTTGATAACGTGTCATCTTGTTCTCGCTTTCATTTGTACTTGTTTTTAGCTTAACAAAAATTACCTGGGAATGCAATTAAAATACAAGATTAAAGAAACTTAAATATTTTACTGTTAATATTTTAATTTTTTGAAAAATTAACTTGACTTAATTTTTTTTTTAAGGTATATTAAGAGTCAGGAGGAATATAAGTTTATGATACGTATCGAAAACCTAAGTGTCTCCTATAAAGAAACGTTGGCACTTAAGGATATTTCACTGGTGCTCCAAGGACCAACGATTACCGGAATCATTGGTCCAAACGGCGCTGGAAAATCAACATTATTAAAAGGTATGCTGGGAATTATCCCACATCAAGGTCAGGCATTTCTCGATGACAAGGAAGTTAAAAAATCCTTACACCGAATTGCCTATGTCGAACAAAAGATCAATATCGACTACAACTTTCCCATCAAGGTCAAGGAATGCGTCTCGCTAGGACTATTTCCCTCTATTCCTCTCTTTCGCAGTTTAAATGCTAAACATTGGAAAAAAGTAGAGGAAGCCCTTGAAATCGTCGGCCTAGCTGACTATGCTGAACGTCAAATCAGTCAACTGTCTGGAGGTCAATTCCAGCGGGTCTTGATTGCCAGATGTTTGGTACAGGAAGCCGACTATATCCTCTTGGATGAACCCTTTGTTGGGATTGACTCTGTCAGTGAGGAAATCATCATGAATACGCTGAGAGATCTGAAAAAAGCTGGTAAGACGGTTCTCATCGTTCACCATGACCTCAGCAAGGTTCCCCACTACTTCGATCAAGTCTTACTTGTCAATCGAGAAGTGATTGCCTTTGGTCCGACCAAAGAAACCTTTACCGAAGCCAATCTCAAAGAAGCTTACGGTAATCGACTCTTTTTCAATGGAGGTGACCTATGATTGCAGAATTTATCGATGGATTGCAAAAATTCCATTTCTTACAAAATGCCTTGATAACAGCCATTGTCGTCGGGGTCGTAGCTGGAGCTGTGGGATGTTTCATCATCCTACGCGGGATGTCACTCATGGGGGATGCCATTTCACATGCTGTCTTACCAGGTGTAGCCCTCTCCTTCATCTTGGGCGTTGACTTCTTTATCGGAGCCATTGTCTTTGGATTGCTAGCTGCCATCATCATTACCTACATCAAGGGAAACTCGATTATCAAAAGCGATACCGCCATCGGCATTACCTTTTCTTCTTTCTTAGCCCTCGGTATCATCTTGATTAGTGTCGCTAAAAGTTCAACTGACCTTTTCCATATCCTTTTTGGTAATATCCTAGCCGTCCAAGATACGGATATGTTTATTACTATGGGTGTTGGTGCAGCCATTCTCTTGTTAATCTGGATTTTCTTCAAGCAACTCTTGATAACATCCTTTGATGAACTCTTGGCCAAAGCCATGGGAATGCCTGTCAATTTCTATCACTACCTTCTCATGGTACTCTTGACTCTCGTGTCTGTGACAGCCATGCAAAGTGTCGGAACTATCCTGATTGTAGCCATGCTGATTACCCCAGCTGCAACTGCTTATCTGTATGCTAATAGCCTGAAAAGCATGATTTTCCTTTCCTCAACCTTTGGAGCTACTGCTTCAGTTTTGGGGCTCTTTATCGGCTATAGCTTTAACGTTGCGGCAGGTTCTAGTATCGTGCTCACAGCTGCTAGTTTCTTTCTCATTAGCTTCTTTATCGCTCCAAAACAACGATATTTGAAACTGAAAAATAAACATTTGTTAAAATAAGGGGCAAAACCCCAATAAATTGGAGGATCTAATGAAAAAATTAGGTACATTACTCGTTCTCTTTCTTTCCGTCATCGCTCTTGTAGCATGTGCTAGTGGAAAGAAAGATGCAGCTTCTGGTCAAAAACTAAAAGTTGTTGCTACAAACTCAATCATCGCTGATATTACTAAAAATATTGCTGGTGACAAGATTGATCTTCACAGTATCGTTCCTGTTGGCCAAGACCCACACGAATACGAACCACTCCCTGAAGACGTTAAGAAAACTTCTCAAGCTGATTTGATTTTCTATAACGGTATCAACCTTGAAACAGGTGGCAATGCTTGGTTTACAAAATTGGTAGAAAATGCCAAGAAAACCGAAAACAAAGACTACTTTGCAGTCAGCGAAGGCGTTGATGTTATCTACCTTGAAGGCCAAAACGAAAAAGGTAAAGAAGACCCACACGCTTGGCTTAACCTTGAAAACGGTATGATCTTTGCTAAAAATATCGCAAAACAATTGAGCGCTAAAGACCCTAGCAACAAGGAATTCTACGAAAAAAATCTCAAAGAATATACTGATAAGCTAGACAAACTTGACAAGGAAGCTAAAGAGAAATTTAACAACATCCCTGCTGAGAAAAAACTCATTGTAACCAGCGAAGGATGCTTCAAATACTTCTCTAAAGCCTACGGTGTCCCAAGTGCCTACATCTGGGAAATCAACACTGAAGAAGAAGGAACTCCTGACCAAATCAAGACCTTGGTTGAAAAACTTCGCCAAACAAAAACTCCTTCACTCTTTGTAGAATCTAGTGTGGATGACCGTCCAATGAAGACTGTCTCACAAGACACAAACATCCCAATCTACGCACAAATCTTTACTGACTCTATCGCAGAACAAGGTAAAGAAGGCGACAGCTACTACAACATGATGAAATACAACCTTGACAAGATTGCTGAAGGATTGGCAAAATAAGCCTCTGAAAAACGTCATTCTCACGTGAGCTGACGTTTTTTTCTGCCCATATTTTCAGTCAAATCATTGGAAAATTCTAACTGTTTCAGCTAAAATGGAAGAAAAAAGATTGGAGTATCTTATGGTAACTTTTCTCGGAAATCCTGTGAGCTTTACAGGTAAACAACTACAAGTCGGCGACAAGGCGCTTGATTTTTCTCTCACTACAACAGACCTTTCTAAAAAAACTCTAGCTGATTTTGATGGCAAGAAAAAAGTCTTGAGTGTCGTGCCTTCTATCGATACAGGTATCTGCTCAACTCAAACGCGTCGCTTTAATGAAGAACTGGCTGGACTGGACAACACGGTCGTATTGACTGTTTCTATGGACCTACCATTTGCCCAAAAACGTTGGTGTGGTGCTGAGGGAATTGAAAATGCCATCATGCTCTCAGACTATTTCGACCATTCCTTTGGACGTGATTACGCTCTCTTAATCAATGAGTGGCATCTATTGGCACGCGCAGTCTTTGTCCTAGATACTGACAATACTATTCGCTACGTTGAATACGTGGACAATATCAACTCTGAACCAAACTTCGAAGCCGCAATTGCAGCTGCTAAAGCCCTATAGAAAAAATCCTCTGTCACAAAGAGTTCCCTACTCTTTGAAACGGAGGATTTTTCTTATTCTTTAATTATTGTTTATTTTGAAATGAATCCTTCAAAATCTTTTAGTTGAAAATTATATTTTTCAGTGAGTAACACATTATCCACTGCAACATCTTCTCCCAATGGGTAAATATTTCTTTTGAAACAGTTGTAGGAGGAAAATCTCTCCTACACTATTATTGATTCTGAGAGAAAATTGCAAAATATCATCTACCAAACTTTCAATTATTAAGATTTTTTGCAGTTTATCTGAATTAGAATCGCAAGGCTTCTCAATAATATAATTGTCGAATTTTTTCATTCTAACTTCCTCTCCACTATTTCTTCCTTTATCAAGAAAGAGTTACCTCAATATTAATAAAGTACAATTCTAAATTAACTCCAATTATTGATTCATGATAATATTTCAGTAACTCATCGTGCAATTAAAAACAAGGATTTTTATTTCAGACGATCCATCGTGAACACTTCATCAGCCATCTCCCAAATTGCCGGATTATGTGTTGCGATAATGATTAGCCTATTATCATCTCGAAGAGATAGCAAAATCTCCATAATCAACTGAGAGGTTGCTGGGTCTATTGAAGCTGTTGGCTCATCTGCCAGAATAAAGGGTGGATTCTTTAAGATAACTTTTGCCAAGGCAACCCGTTGCGATTCTCCGCCCGATAACTCAAAGATGCGCTTATCTAGGTCAAGATAAGCCAGGCCGACCTGTTCTAAAGCCTGCTTCTGCCTCAACCGCTGTTCCGCCCGACTCAACTTTTGACCAATGAGCCCTAGCTTAAGGTTTTCTTCAATACTTTGGTTTTCAATTAAGCCAAAGTTCTGGAAGAGGTAGCCCAATTCGTGACGGAAAAAATCACTCGATTTATAATTGGCCAAGTCTTTACCTCGGTAAAAAATCGTCCCATCATAAGATTCTAATTTCCCAATCATGTTCATCAAGGTTGTTTTTCCGCTACCACTTGAACCAATTAAGGCATAGACTTTTCCAGCCTCAAATGTCATTGAAAGATTCGAAAATAACTCTCGTTCTCCAAAAGATTTACTCACCTGTTTAAGTTCAATCATATTAACCTCCCTTCAAAACAAGCATGGACATCTTGTTTTCTTTCTGCATTTGGACATGTAACTGTAAAAGAGATAGACCAGTAAAGAGTAACGAGACTAAGAAAGCAACTACTATCTCTACCATAAGAAATACACTCGCAATAAATCCCAGTAAAAACACACCCAGTTGAGCAAAGAGATAAGTGCGATGGATTTCTAAGAACCTGAGACCTGCAATGCGTTTGATAAAAATAGCACGTCTAAATTCTTCAAAGTAGAGCCTATTCATAGTGTTAAACAACAAGATTGAAGTTGCAATCCCAAGCACAGCTCCTGCTAGCATTACCCAACGTTCCCTCTGGATATTATCCGATAATGTGATGTAGTTGTGGTAACCTGTTTGCATTTCTGAGACCCAATTTTCAATGCCTTGTCTCTGGATAAGCTCCTGGGCATCAGACAATTGATTAAAGAGAACGTAGTTCTGTACTGCGTCTACCCAAAACACAATGGACTGTGGACCAGTTGATTGGGGTGTTATAACAATGATGATTGGATCTTTCAAAAACTGCTGGTAAGAAATAGGGGTCGTATTATACACAAAACGATCATGACCTGATTCCAAATAACCTACCGTAGCAGTCATTTGCTGTCGTTCATCTTTACTAGATATGCGACTGGTTAAGTCGTCTTCAAAAACAGATTTATAATGTTCTTCCTCTGAACGGAGGTGTTCAGGCAGTAATAAGACAAACTCCCCTACATCAAGGTGATTCATCTTTTGCTCAATAGTTGTATCTACAGGAATGTTTTGACGCTCCAAGTATTGCGGTGTGACGATAAGGACATTGCCATTCGGGCTGTAATCGTGCCATTCTGTAGAGGTTATAAAGTTTTTGGAAGAAGCCATGCCATTTTGCAAAGTACGGTCAATTAACTGGTGTCTAGATAAGAAAGCCTTTTGTTCTGAAGCAGCCAGATCCATCAATTGATACCAAGTTCTGAGTTTCCTTTGAGCTTGTTCATCAAAACCAGGACTCGTTCCTTCACGGCTGATTGATAGGGTAATCAGTTGCCTTTCCTGGCTCCAAGCCTCTTGTCCAATCCGATGCTGTTGCCAGGCTTGGGAATACTTTAAGCTACTCCCTATTCCCAGCGTTACAATAATAATCGCTAATAGTTGACCGATTAAAATCAAACTAATGATTCCTCTGACAGGCACTTGCCCTTTTATAATCTGCATCAGGTGTATCTTTTTTATCCCAACTGCGAAGAGTTGAGCGAAAAACAGGGAGATTGACAACAAGATGAGATTATAACAGAGCAAACCTTCTCCTATGGTCATTAGGGATTGCGTTGGAAGCGACAGAATTTTTTGCATAAGAATGGCGAGCACGCCAGCTAAACTGAAACCAACAGCTATCCCTTTCAAATCCTCACCAACTGGTCTAAGGAAAATGGACCACCGTTTCTCTCCTGAAATGAGGCGAATGCCCGACGACCGTAATTGGCTAATTTGACTAATTAAAGTCAGTGCTCCAAAGGTTAAGATGAAAATCAATAGACTGATTAACTGAAATCCGTTACTAAAGATAGCCATTAACGTAGATAGTTTAGATGGAATTGTCAGGTGCATGTTAGTCAAGCCAAGTTGACTTAGCTCCTCCCTTAGCAAGTGAATATCTAGGTTTCCATAGAATACAAAATAGTTTGTTTCAACACTACTACTTTGAGCATCTTCTAGATTTTTTTCCTGTAGCCCATCAGGCAACTTTCCGTTCCCAAAGGTCGTATAAGAAAACACTGGAGTACCTTCTGAGTTAGGATCTTGGTGTTGAATCGCAATAAAGCTATCCGTTTCTTCTGCTAGTTTTTCCAAGCGTGTAGCAACATGTTGAAAAGTTGTTTCAGGGGAAGAATCATGTACAACAACGTTGGGGTAATAATGGGAGACATATGTATCTGTCCAAATGGTAAATACCCAAACAAAGAACAAACTAGCAAGCAGGTTGGATATGAGTATAAATAATTTTTTCATAGTGCATTCCTTATTCTAAAATAGAGGGTAGAAATACCCCTGCCCTCTATAAACTAACAAGCTTACTAAACTATTGATAAAAGAATCTTCTTCAATTATTCTTTACCATCCCGCATCAAATGTAACTAATTTTTGAATTCCACGTTTTTTTCTCATGCAATGAAACCGCTTTCTATTTACTTGTTTTTACTCTATCATATATATATTATTTAGTCAACTATTTTTATTACATTTTGAACTTTTTTTCTTATTATTACCATAAAGAATTTTTTATTCCTTTAACTTGCTATTTTGAACTAAAAATTTTATAATGAAATTAAGCAAATAGGAAGGTTTATTATCTTTAATGAATACACTCGCAGAGAAATTCAGATTGAAAAGAAAAGAGTTGAGACTCTCCCAACAAACTCTTGCAGAAGGAATTTGTGAACAAAGCCAGATTAGTAAAATTGAGAGAGGGCATTTCATTCCCTCCGCAGACCTTTTGTTCAAACTCTCACAACGACTTGAAGTGCCATTAGATTATTTTTTTAATGAACAAATTGAAATTAAATCTAACCTCTCTAATTTCAAGCAATTATCTGCTCGACTATTAAATGACAGAAATTATGACAATTTGGAATATATTTATAGAATAGAGATTGAACGAAGTACTTTTCTAACACTAGAAGACCGAACTTACCTTGAATGGATTAAAGCTATTATTGACTTCTATCAATATGACAGTAAGTGTGAGGCAATTTCTTCATTGGAAAATATATTATTAAAAGTCTCTTCAAATACTCTGATTTATTTAAAGGCGTTGAATACTCTATCTAATTTCTATTCCTTAGTGGGTCGTGAACAAGAATATGAGGCAAACTACTCTCATTTGATGGAGTTATATCAGACAAAAAATTTTGAGCATCAAGAGTTTTTATTTGGCTACATCAGAGTTCGGTACAACTACGCTCACTACCTAGTATCAAAGGAAAAATATAATGAAGCCATCCAAGAAGCTCTTGAGACGATTGAACTCTGTAAACAAAGACAGACAAGCTACCAACTGGCTCCTCTACTTATTCTTGTAGGAAATGCTGGAGCCAAATTTCTAGACAAAGAACAAGTCAAAAATTATTATATAGAAGCAAGAGAGTTATGTAAGATTTATAACAATCCTTTAATGTTGATGAAGATAGAAAATTATTTGAAGGAATTAGATACTGTTTAGTTAATCTTGACATTATAGTTTTTCTGAAACGTTAAATAACCTGTAAGGCTGATAGTGAAATTAATACTATCAGCCTTATAATTATGTGACTGTTAGTCCGTCTCGCTCCGCTAGGTGCGAGACAAAAAAACCACCCGCTATGCGGGTGCGCGTCGAAGGTTATACCCAAAAAACTCCAAACGCGATACAATAAAGGTGTTCAAGCCAATTGTAAAGCGAAAGGAGAAAAATATGGCACAAAAGGCACATAGTTTATCACACACAGAGTGGATGTGTTCTATCACATTGTGTTCACCCCTAAGTATAGACGAAAAGTCATCTATAATCAATATCGAAGTAGTTTAGGCGAAATATTTCATCGCTTGTGTAGTTATAAAGGAGTTGAAATTATCGAGGGTCACTTAATGCCAGACCATGTACATATGTTAGTCAGTATTCCACCGAGGATAAGTGTTTCAAGTTTCATGGGGTATTTAAAAGGTAAAAGTGCACTCATGATGTTTGACAAACACGCCAATCTCAAGTACAAGTTTGAGAATCGGCATTTTTGGGCGGAAGGTTATTATGTGAGTACGATTGGACTCAATGAAGCCACAATTAAGAAATATATTCAAGAACAGGAAAAGCATGATATAGCACTAGATAAATTAAGTGTAAAAGAATATGAGGATCCCTTTAGGGATAGTGGTAAGTAATACTAAAGCCTCTTTAAGAGGCAAGTGACGAGTCAAGAGCAATAAGGCTTGAACAACGTGAAAGCCAGCGTCTTTAGGCGCTGGCTGGTAATTTGGGCTTATAGCTCTGGTTCAAACCACCCGTTAGACGGGTGGTCATGATTTACGAGTAAATACAAGTTCAAAGTGCTAAAAACAACTACCTTACTCTACAGATTTCAAGGCTTCAAGCATATCAACCTTTCTCAGATGATGATTGACGAAGAAACCAAGCAGGGTCAAAATAATGCTTACTACTGCCACTGGGATTACATAGACTTCCCAGCCTACCTGTGGGTAAAAGAGAATAGTCGCAGGCGAAATCATTTGAATCAAAAATTGATGTAAATAGAAACCAGATACCAGACCAAATACGATTCCTACAAGAGATAGTACAATCGTTTCACGGTAAATGTAGAAAGTGACTTCATTATTATGAAAACCGAGAACCTTAATAGTGGAGAGTTCACGGATTCTCTCAGCCACATTGATATTGGTCAGATTGTAGAGGATAACGATAGCCAATAGAACCGATACGATAACTAAGATGGTCATGGTCTGATTGAGTGAGCTTGCGACCGAGTCAAAGAGTCGAATGGCTGAAGCATTCTGGACGACACTGGACACCGCAGATTGATTCATGAGTAAACCTGCCTGCCTTTCGATACTAGTAGCACTAGAATCCTTTAGAGAGACCAGATAAGTATTAGCTTGCGGCACCTGTCCGTAAATTTGCTCATAGCTAGCTTGACTCATATAAATAAAATGACCAACGTAGTTCTCAGTAATAGCGACTACCTTTAGCTCCTTACCCTCAATTTCCAAAGTCTGCCCAACCTTAACACCTGCCAGATCGGCTAGTTTAGCTGTGATAACGACGCTATCTTTTAATGTCAGCTCTTGCTGATGATGTTGCAAATGGATAAAGGGTGTCAAATCTTCCTTCTCTGTCATCATAAGTGTAATGGTCTGAAGACCAGCCTTGCCTTTGAAATCCTTGTCTAGCGTTTTTGAATAGATTTTCTGGTAGGCTTGAATATCCTGCCCTTTCAACACTTCTTCGAGATCTGCCTTGTTTTGATTGGTCGCACTAGGATTTTCAGAGACAATCATCTGATACTGTTGGATTTGTTGAAACTGTCTAGACGGAACTCCTGCTACAGAGGATTGGATTCCCAAGCCTGCAAAGAGCAGGGAGACTGAACCTGCTACACCAAATATTGTCATCAACATCCGCTGTTTATAACGAAAGATATTACGAGCTGTTACCTTATGGGTAAAACTAAGACGGCGCCAAATAAAACCGATGCGCTCCAGTAAAATTTTAGCTCCTTTGACAGGTGGTTTAGGCAGTAAAAGCTGAGCTGCTTCATCATGAAGTTCCCTCCGAGCCACCAGATAGGCTGGTAAGACACTCGCCAACCAACTCAAGCCAAGAGCTAGTATACTATAGCTCCAATAGAACTGAATCTGGGTTTCTCCCACTACCATGCCTTTTGTAATGACACTTGAAATCACACTGGCTAGCAAATAATGACCAAGTATACTACCTAGAGTCGTTCCGACAGTCCCAGCTACTAGTCCATAAAGGAGAAACTTGGCGATAATATCCTTACTGCGATAGCCCAAGGCCTTAAAAATCCCTGCATGAGTTCGCTCTTCATCTACAAAACGAGTCATAGTTGTGAAGGTCACCATAGCTGCAACAGCATAAAGCACTACAGGAAAGATATTGCCCACTGCCCGAATACTGGCTGTAGCATTGCTGTACATGAGGTAGCCCTGACCACCTGGCATGGTCTGACGATTATAGACCTGATACTTGGGCTCAGCCAAATCATCTAAAACTTTCTGATGTTTGTCTAATTTTTCCTTTTCTTGAGCTAGACTTTGTTCAGCTTGCTTTAGCTTGTCCTCTTCCTTGTCCAATTCCTGCTTGGCTTGGGTAAGTTGAGCACGGACCTGGTCTCTCTGAGCTTGAGGGAGCAAGGCTAGTTGACTTTCCTGCGCCTGTAAACGAGCTTGAGCAGTTGCTAAACGACGCTTGCCTTCCTGCATATTAACCTGCGCCTTGTCAAGATTCTCTTGCCCCTTATCGAGAGACTCTTGCCCTTCTTTTTTCAAGACTTGCAGACGTGCCTTGCCATTATCTGATAAAGCTTGTTCAAGGTCTTCCTGATGTTGCTTGGATTTTTCTTCATAAGCTGATGAAAAAGCATTTAAACCTGCTAAATCTTGATATTTCAAACGAGCTATATTGTAGACTTTCTGATCAAACTGACTAGGTAAAATCACCCCGTAGGCTGTCAGAGTCCCACTTCCACTTCCTGCGTAACCCATATCTCGCTGGGAAAGGATTTCAGCTGAATTCACAAAACCAGTAATGGTATATGTATGGTCCTTTAAAGAGGAATGACCACCTTCTTTTTCTTTAAAACTAATCTCCTGTCCTACACTGTATTGACCCTGCAGATGACTGGCCAAAGCAATTTCCTGCTCTGACTGAGGAAGTCGCCCCTCTCTTAGCTGAAAGATTGAAATTCTCTCTGGTTTGGAGTATAGCCGAATGGCATCCTGCCCATTAGCCATGGTCACATCTGTCAAATAGCCAAACTCTACCTCTGCACCCTGCATCTGTTCTAGTTCTTTTTGATCTGCTTGATCCAAGCCATAGTTAGACATGACTGCCAAATCCAAGGTTTGAGCAGTGGTTAAATAAGCATTGGCGGTCGCCTCCATATTGGGACTAGTCACTTTGAGGCCTACTAGGGCTAGAGATCCTAACATCATCAGGGTCAAGATGGATAAAAAACGCCCCTTGGAGCCTGTGAAGGACTGAATCAAGTCCTTCCAATAAGTTTTTCGCGTAATCATGCTAGTACTCCAAACTGTCAATATCCTGAGGATGCTGGTTGAACACCACATCCTTAACACTGGCATCGTGCATATGAATCACGCGATCAGCAATGGGCGCCAAAGCTCCATTGTGAGTCACGATAATTACTGTCGCTCCCTTTTGACGAGACATATCTTGGAGAATTTTCAAAACCTGCTTACCCGTCTGATAATCCAAGGCTCCAGTCGGTTCATCACAAAGAAGAATTTTAGGATTTTTGGCTACCGCGCGTGCAATGGAGACTCGCTGTTGCTCCCCTCCAGAAAGCTGGGCTGGGAAATTATTGAGACGATGAGCCAGACCTACATCTGTTAAAACCTGCTCAGGATCCAAGGCATCCGTCACGATTTCCGAAGCCAGTTCCACATTTTCCTTAGCTGTCAGATTGGACACTAGATTGTAAAACTGGAAAACAAAACCGACATCATTTCTACGGTAATTGGTTCGCTGGTGGGAACTATAGTCTGCAATATTGACACCATCAATCCAGATTTCCCCCTCGTCATTGGTATCCATTCCCCCAAGAAGGTTAAGAACCGTTGACTTGCCTGCACCAGACGCACCTAGAATGATAACCAATTCTCCCTTTTCAATCTCAAAATTCACATCACGATTGGCCACAATCTCCGTGTCCCCAACCTGATAACGCTTGTAACAGTGTTTCATCTCAATATAAGCCATCAGAGCCACCCTCTCTCAAACAAATTACTTCCTACTACCATTATAACGCTTTTTCAACTAGTTGGAAACTGCTTACATTCTCAAATCCTTTAAAAAGGCAGTCTCAAATCACTGCCTTCCATTATCTTCTTAAAAATAAAACTGAACAAAATCGCCTTTTGCTGTCGCTACTGAAATACAATCTTTCCCCATACAATTCACTTTTACTTTTTCTTGATTGACTTCAATTACACTTTTTTCAATACCTAGATAAGAGACGCTCAAATCTCCTCCACTCCTTGATAAAATGGTCATCTGTAAGAGTTTTTTATCCTCCCAGCGCATGCTCACTTCAAAATGTCCACGTGCCATTAAGCCTGAAACGGAACCTGATGACCAAGCATCGGGTAGGGCAGCTAGAGGCACCAGATAAGCTGTATGAGACTGGAGTAACATTTCTGCCATGCCACTAGTAGCACCAAAATTACCATCTATCTGAAAAGGTGGATGGCTACACCAAAGATTGGGTAAGGTGGATGTCTTTAACTGCTCTGCTAATAATTTATGGGCTCGATTGCCATCTCCCAAACGGGCCCAGAGATTGATCTTATTAGCCTTGGACCAGCCTGTTCCCCCATCTCCACGATCATTGAGGCTAGCACGCGCAGCTTCAAGATAGTCTTGTCCCTTATGACTAAAGAGATTTCCAGGATAGAGTCCCACCAGATGGGAAGCGTGTCGATGTTGGGCCTCCACTTTCTCATTTTGAAAATACTGCTCTTCCTCCTCATACCACTCCCTAATTCGACCAGATTGAGTAATTTGAAGAGGATTTAGTAAATCAAATTTTTCTTTGACTTCCGTCAACAAGTCCGCATCCAGCCCCAATTCTTGAGCAGCCTGAATAAAATCATGGAATAATTGCCAAATCAGAGACTGGTCATAGGTATTGCCAATCGAAATCGGACCATGTTCTGGAGAATAAGACGGAGAAGAAACCCAACGCTGAGCTAGCTGATCCTCATGTAAAAAAGCATTCCAAAAACGAACCGTTTCCCTCAACATGGGATAAATTTTCTCCCTGAGATAGTCTTGGTCCCTGTAAAATGAGTAGGCCTCATAAACCGTTTGCATCATCCACGCATTGGCAGCTGGTGACCAACCCCAGTAATAATCCCAACCAGGTGCCGTCCAGCCAAAAGGAGTCGCTTGCGTATGGACCAACCAACCGTTCTCCTCCCCTTTCTGAGAAACGATTCCTGCATACCTTGCAGCCGCTAGGCGACCATAGACACGCAAATCATCGATATAGTTGATGACCGGAAAGGCCGTTTCTAAGAGGTTAGTCACATAGGCTGGCCAATAATTCATCTGCAAGTTGATATTCAAGTGATAGTCCGAATTCCAAGGAGGATTGTCTACTGCATTCCAGACCCCTTGCAGGTTAGCTGGTAGCGCATCTGGGCAATCTCTGGAAGAACTAATCAATAAATACCGCCCATACTGGAAGAACAGCTCCTCCAAAGCCTGCCCCTCTTGTGGCTTATAATTTTTTAACAAATCATCTATAGTGGATGCGTCAACTTCAGCCCCCAAATCCAATTGAACACGCTGAAATAAGGCTTGGTAGTCCTGAATATGCCTTGATTTCAATTGAACATAACCCTTTTCTTTAGCTATCTCCACCAGATTTTTTACTTGTCGCTCCAAATCTATTTTCTTGCGATAATTGCTAGCAGGATTTTGAGCAAAATCTGTCTTAGCTGCCAAGAAGAGATTGGCATAACTGGCTCCTGATATCTGAACCTTATTCAACCAGACTCTAATGTCTCCATCCGTTTGCCAAGCTAGACAGGCAGCAAACTGGAGATCATTATCCTTAACTCTTCCCTTCATCAAGATATGGGAATCAGTGATATCCAGCTGGCACTCCTTGTAATCAGACTTTTTCTGTTCATACTTTCCATCAGAAGCCAAATCATGTGTCAAGGACAGTTCTATAGTAAAATCTAGACTTTCCAATCCTTCCTTAGTAAAATGCTGCACCAAGAGATCATCTGGAAAACTCGCAAAGGCTTCACGTTCAAATCGCGTTCCCTTATAGGCATAAGAAGTCGTCGCAAGCGCCTTACTGATATTCAGCTGTCTCTGGTAATCCGTTACCTGAGACAAAGTCTTACCTTGCTGGCTAAACTCAATGAAAATATCTCCAAAAGATAGATAGGTTCCATATTGACTCGTTTTTGGCCCGACCAAATGCTGCTCAGCCAGTTCCTTAGCCCGATTATGATCTCTCATTTCCAAAGCCTGCCGAATTTCAGCTAAAAAACTATACTGATCTTGAAGATTTCCACCCTGATAATCTGAACTATCAGGAAGTGGACCACCAGACCAGAGACTTTTTTCATTGAATTGAATCCGCTCAGCCCCTATAAGCCCAAAAACTTTAGCCCCTAAAGAACCATTGCCTATCGGTAAGGCCTCTTCTTCCCAACTCTTGTAAGTGCTTGAAGCTGGTTGCTTGTAGGTTAGCACATAATCTTGTTGTTTATTCCTTATCATACTACCATACTAACATAAAAAGCCTAGAAATCAATTCTAGACTTACAATTTTTTATTTTCCAAGGTAGTATTCAGAAACTACGTTCAATTTTTCGTCGAATTCGAATACCAATGGCGGGAAGTTAGGGATTTCCACGTCCATGATTTCGTCATCTGACAAACCTTTGATGTGTTTTACAAGAGCACGGATTGAGTTACCGTGAGCTCCTACGAATACGTTTTTACCATCTTTAAGAGCTGGAGCGATTTTATCTTCCCAGAATGGAAGGGCACGTTCCAAAGTCACTTTCAAGTTTTCAGCATCTGGGATTACTGAGTCGTCAAGTGAAGCGTAACGACGGTCTGTGTGAGCTGAGTGCTCATCATCACGATCCATGTTTGGAGGCAATACATCGTATGAACGACGCCAGATGTGAACTTGCTCATCACCAAATTGTTCAGCAGCTTCAGCTTTGTTTTTACCAGTCAAACCACCGTAGTGACGTTCGTTCAAGCGCCATGATTTTTCAACTGGAACCCACAATTGGTCAGAAGCTTCAAGAGCCAAGTTAGTTGTTTTGATCGCACGTTTCAATACTGAAGTATAAGCTTGGTCAAATTCGATACCAGCTTCTTTGATCAATTTACCAGCGTCAATCGCTTGTTGTGTACCTTTTTCAGACAAATCAACATCAGCCCAACCAGTGAAAAGGTTAGCTTTGTTCCATTCAGACTCACCGTGGCGAGCAAAAACCAATTTTACCATTAGATGGATTCTCCTTTAAATTTTCCGAGGTTTCCCCTCGTTTATCTATTCTATTTTACACAATTTTTCACAAAAAAGCTAGTCAAAACCAAAAAGGAAAGGACTGTTTGGCAATCCTTTTCCTTATTTTTTATCCTTCAACTTTGAATTTTTTGAGACTTCCTAAAAATAGTGAACCACCGATAATTGCTAGGATTCCTCCTACCCAACCAAGAACTGGAATCAAGCCAACTGCTCCACCTACGATTAATAGAACAGAAGGAGCCGAACCAATACGACTTTCTCCCTTATAGTATACAATCGCAACAATTCCTAAAACTAAAATTGCAATTTTTAAAACGGTTGGAAGTAAAACTCCTGCAACTCCTGCAACTGTTGTAGATGCAGCTAATTCAGGACTCTGTGTAGCTGTTGCTGTAGCAGCTGTACTCACAACTGCTGCTAGTAAAAGAAACGGGGCAATAAGCAAGTAGAGTCCACCTACTAAACCAACAATACCACTATAAAGTGCTAAAGCTTTTGACTTCATAATAAATCTCCTTTTTTATTTTTTTCAAATAAAATTGTATCATATTTACTAAAAAAAAAAAAAAAGCATTTTCTGAAATTATAAAATAAAAACTTGCATAATATGAAATAAAATTAAGCAAATATGTGAAAAGAAATTTCCATTTCACCCTTGCTAGTCTCTTTACTTTTTGTTAGAATGATGTCAAAAAATAAAGAAGGTTAACATTATGCCACAACATCTCTTTAAAGAATTGTCTCAACTAGAGCAAGTAGAGGCTCTAGCTCTAGGATGTTCACGGGCCGGACAACATTTTGACCAAGACTCTGATTATGATGTATATGTATACCTCAGTGCTCCTCTCTCGCCAGACATACGAAAAGAAATTCTCAGTAAATACTGCTCCTATATGGAAATCGGTAATCAATTTTGGGAATTGGAAGACGATTGTGTTCTCAATAATGGTATCGAAATCGAGCTGATTTACCGCTCTCTGGACGAATTTGACAAAGATTTACAAGCCGTAGTTTTAGAGCACCAAGCCCAGAATTCTTACACTACTTGTATGTGGTACAATCTGCTCAATAGTAAGATTATCTACGATCGAGATGGTCACTATGCTGCCCTCCAGAAAAAGTACAATCTTCCTTATCCAACTGAACTGAAAAAGAATATCATAAACAAGCAGTTCCTGCTTCTCGACCAAGCTATGCCAGCTTTTTCAAGACAAATCAAAAAAGCCCTCAAACGCCAAGATTTACTCAGCATCAATCACCGCACTAGTGAGTTTTTCGCCTCTTATTTCGATTTGCTCTTCGCCTTCAATGAGCAGCTCCATCCAGGAGAAAAACGCATGCTCCAGTTCGCAAAAAACAATTGCTCTCATCTACCTCAAAATTTTGAAAACGATATTCAAGACTACTTTCAAAATCTCTACCAACTAGCTCACCAGCAGAAAACAGTCTTAACTTTGGAGCATCTCCTATCAAATCTTAAACACTTGATTGATGAATCCCTTTAGAATGCCAACAGATAAAAGCTCATGAAATCTACTTTTCAGATGATTCATGAGCTTTTTGAAATTCAAAAATATACAACGATGTAAAGTTATACTCAATGAAAATCAAAGAACAAACTAGGAAGCTAGCCGCAAGCTGTACTTAAGTACGGTAAGGCGACGCTGACGTGGTTTAAAGAGATTTTCGAAGAGTATTAATTGAAACAAGAAAACGACAATAAACTTCTAACATGATAAAAACGCATCATATCAGGTGTTCAACAACGTGATACAATGCGTTTTATAGTCTATAAGATTAGTTGTCCTTTCTTCTCAAATTGAGTTTTCCCTAGACTTTTCAACTTATTTCGCTTCAAACCCTTCTGCGACTGCATCCGCAAAGTTTTCTTCTACGATGCTTGCACAGTGATCACAGATGACTGCGTGGTAACTGCGTTCTGCTGTTGTTGGGTCAATACGACGGCAACGGTCACAGACTTCTCCTGCAGCGCGTTCAACAGTGAAGGCTACATCTTCGAAGCTAACGGCAGCTTCTGGAGCTGGTCCCTCTGCGATAGTCAATTCAGACACGATTAAAAGTTGAGCTACATTGCTGTTTACTGCTTCGAGTAAGGTTTTCACAACTTCGTTTGGATAAACTGTCAAGTGTGCTTCAAGTGATTTACCGATTACTTTGGCATTACGAGCTTCTTCCAAGGCTTTTTGAGCTTGTCCACGGAAGTTCATGAAGGCAGCCCATGTATCCAAGATTTCTTCTTGATTGACAAAAGTTTCCGCTTCTGGCAATTCTGACAATTGAACAAACTCTTCTACTTCAAACTCAAGGTATGACCAGATTTCTTCCGCAGTGTGAGGAAGGATTGGTGTCAAGAGTTTGGTGATTTTGACAAGAATGTCATAGAAGACAGTCTGCATTTGACGGCGTTCCAATGATTTGGCACCTTCGATATAAACAACATCTTTGGCAAAATCAAGGTAGAAGGCTGACAAATCAACGTTGATAAAGTTCACCAAGGCCTTGTAGATTGTCAAGAATTCAAAGTTTGCATAAGCATCACGAATGGTCTTAACAAGCTGGTTAAAGCGAATCGTCATGTACTTATCAACTGAACGAAGCTCATCGTAAGCTACTACATCTTGAGCTGGGTTAAAGTCAGATGTGTTAGCAATCAAGAAACGAAGGGTGTTACGAATCTTACGGTAAGTTTCAGAGACTTGGCTCAAGATATCCATAGAGATACGTACGTCATTGCTTGAGTCAACACTTGTTACCCAGAGACGCAAGATTTCAGCACCAAATTGTTTTTCAACATCGCTTGGAGCAATAGTATTTCCAAGAGATTTAGACATCTTCTCACCTTTACCGTCAAGGGCAAAACCTTGTGACAAGATTTGTTTGTAAGGTGCTACGCCATGGTTGGCAACAGATGTGATGAGTGAAGAGTTGAACCAACCACGGTATTGGTCAGAACCTTCTAGGTAAAGGTCTGCTGGGTAAGTCAACTCAGGACGGTTTACCACAACCCCATTCCATGATGAACCTGAGTCAAACCAAACGTCCATGATATCTGTTTCTTTCTTGAACTCACCATTTGGAGAACCTGGATGAGTAAATCCTTCTGGCAAAAGGTCCTTAGCATCACGTTCCCACCAAATGCTTGAACCATGTTCCTCAAAGAGTTGAGCCACGTGTTCAATCGTTTCAGCAGTCA
>NZ_CAUQCP010000018.1:0-37174 GCF_963516575.1 uncultured Streptococcus sp. | reverse complement strand
TTTCTTTTTGAAAACTGCCAGTCCACTTAGATTAAAGATTACAATAACAGCTAAGGTAACTATAAGGGTATAGAAAATGGATTCACTATTAGCAGTCATAGCATAGGAAAAATGCAAGGGCAAATATAGTAAAAATTTGATATTTGGAAAAATGATCATTGGCATAGAAAGGATGATAGAGCTGACCAAATATCCAATAAATACTGCAATATAAGAATGAGTCAGGTAGAGAATAAAGGAAATAATGGAAAGCCAAGCGAGTAGGCATAGAAATTGAAGGAAAATCATTAAGAGGAGATTGGCAATAAAACCATCAGGCATCGTACCAAGTCCGTTCAGTAGAGTTGAGGGAACAAAAGCAATCACAAGGCTGGCGATGAGTTGCAAGAGAGCGATGCTTGCTAGTACAAAGGATTTAGCGAAGAAAAACTCTGTACGAGAAACGCCAACTGTCAAACTATTTTTATAAAGCTTGCCGATTAGATCGACCCCAAGAACTAAACATATTAGAATAATGCAGAGAAAAACAAGGTTTGAATCATTGCTAGACGCATTGATAAGAGCTTGAATACCATCCCAACCATGGGTTGGAATTTCTGGTTCTTCTGTCTGGATTGCCATCAAATGATCCGTAGCTCCTATACTTGCACCCATTAGCATGAGAGCAAAGAGAATGAACTCTGTAATCCAGAATCCTTTGGAACGAAAAAGACGGTAAAAGTCTGCTTGAATGGTATGTATCATGATTTTCCTCCTATTGGACCAATTGAGTGAAGTATTCTTCTAGGTTTTGACGGGCATAGTAAATCTCGTCAATGGCAACATCTGCCAAGGTTAATTCCTTGAGAATCTGTTTGACATCTTGTTCCTGACCAAAGATATGGATTTCATTTTCTGGATTGACAACCTTGAACTGGAGCTGGATTTGTTCTTTCAATACTTGACAAGCTTTCTCTTGGTCGGCTGTCTTAAGCACAATATAATCCTCACTTAGTGTTTCAAATTCAGCTTTGCTGATTTCACGGATAATCTTTCCTTGATCTAAAATACCAAAGCGATTAGCTAGGAGATAGAGTTCTGACAAGATATGGCTAGAGATGAGAATGGTGATCCCTTGTTCTTGATTGAGGCGTTGAATCATCAGACGAAATTCTTTGATACCGATTGGGTCGAGACCGTTGATAGGCTCGTCTAAGATTAGGAAGTCTGGTTTGGATAGGAGGGCAATGGCGATTCCAAGTCTTTGTTTCATTCCTAGCGAGAAATCACGAAAGACTTTCTTACCTGTATCTGGCAAACCTACATAGTCCAGCGTTTCTCGAATGACTTGATCAGCATTTGGAATATGCCGAATCATACAATAATATTTCAGATTTTGGTAGGCTGTTAAGTGATTATGAGCTACGGGTGATTCGATCACTGAACCTACTCGAGATAGGGCCTTGGTCCACTCATTTTCCGATTGACTAGAAAAGAGGGAAACAGTTCCTTTATCTGCAAACAGTAGTTGCGTAATGATTTTGATTAAGGTGGTTTTCCCAGCTCCGTTCTTCCCGATAAGTCCATAAATATCTCCCTCTCTTATCGTTAGATGAAGATCCTGAAGAATAGCTTGTTTGTCAAAGTTTTTGGACAATCCATGAATGTCGAGTACTGTTTTCATGATTCTCTCCTTTTGATTTATTTTGATAACTTTAGTATAAAGCATAGAAATCAAAGAAAGCTCAAGGATTTCTAAAGAGTTTCTAAAGTTTTAGGAATTCTTAAATATCAAAACCCAGTTGACATGAACTGGGCTTCTTAATTATAAAATATATTTCTCAATGGCACGCGCAACGCCGTCTTCTTCGTTGCTGGCTGTAAGGTCATCAGCTAGGGATTTGACATAATCGCTGGCATTTCCCATTGCAATGCCAAGTCCTGCAAACTGGAGCATTTCGATATCGTTATTGGCGTCGCCCATGGCCATAATTTCTGATGGAGCAATCTTCAAAATCTCTGCTAGTCGAGAAAGAGCAGTAGCCTTTGTCGTTCCAAGTGGCATGGCTTCATAAATAACAGGCTGCGAACGAACTCCACTGAATCGTTGGCAAAGTTCCCCAGCAAAACGCTCTTCAAAATCATCTGTTTGGCTCTCTGTCCCCAAAAACATCCCTTGGAACATACGGTACTTGCCACTGGTAGCTGCCTCAAGGGAAATTTCAGTCAGGGCTGAAAAGACTAACTTTGCATCGTTTTGGATGACTTGATTTGGCTTGCCACCGAGGACAAAATAATGTTCCTCATCAAAAAGAGTCAACTGAACATCACTTTTTTCAGCAAGGTCATAGAGATATTCGATATCAGCTGGACTCAGTTCTTGCCAGTCAACCAGCCCCCAGTCACTTGTCTGGTGAGTTGAGCAACCGTTGTTAACAATCACATACTCATTCTGGAGGTCAAGTCCCAATTTTTTATAGTAGGGGAGGACACCGAAAAGCGGGCGACCCGTACAGAGAACTAGTTTGACACCTTTTTCAATAGCTTGGTGAATAGCAGTGATGTGAGCTTGTGGGATTTCCTTGGCTTCATTGAGGAGGGTTCCGTCCATATCCAAGGCTAGTAGTTTAATCATAGGTTTTCCTTCTTTATCTTTTGGTATTATTATAGCATATTTTGGAGAAGATAATGGTAAAAGGGTAGGGACTAATTGATTTTACAGTTCAGGATGTTTTGATGTCAATTTATGATTTGAAGAGGATATTTGGAAAAGATATGCTATACTAAACTTGTCAATGTTGCAACTAGACAAGCATAAAAAAACTAGCTTAAAATAGTTTTTTTGTAAGTAGGTATGAGTATCAGATTACTCAACTAATCTAAACAATAACGGAGGAAATATATCATGATTTTAATGACAAAAAATATAAATCTAACAAATGAAGAATTAGAGCTGATACAAGGTGGAGCAGATTCCTATGGTAAAGAACCTAATGGTTATTATGCTTGGCAAATGGAACCAGTATTAATTATGCCGATTCATGGATTTTGTCCCAGAGGAACCTATGATTTAGGATATATTGGAGGAGGTAATCATCTTTGCAAAGGAAGTGCTGCGAGATTTTAAGTAAAATTTATTAGGAACATGAAGAAACAAGGGGAGAAAGCAGAGAATTTAATATGAAAAAACGGGCTATTCAAATTTTACTAGCATTGTCCTTAATTTTTTATAAATCAACTTGGTTTTGGAGGCTTTTCAACCACCTCGCAAAGCCCTATCTACCAGCAAGTCGTGAGTTTTTTCAGATTTTGCTTTTGATGGAGAGTGGAGTTCTTTTGTCAGCAGTCATCTACCTACTAGTTTTTGCAGGAAAGAAGACGTTTCATTTCAAGTGGGAGTTGAGGTACTTTATCTACCTTTTACTGGGTTACATCACCTTGTATATGTCTGACTTTCTCTTTTCGTATTTCATATCTCCGTCTTCAAATCAAATTTCTTTGAATGAAACGGTAGAAATGATGGGACGACAGGAGTTACCCTATTTCTTGCTCATCGTTTGCTTCATCTCCCCTATTACTGAGGAGTTGATTTATCGCGGTGTGCTTATGACAACCTTTTTCAAAAACTCGCCTTGGTACGGAGATGTCTTGCTTTCTGCTATTATTTTCGGTTATATTCATATCAATTTTGTTTTAACTCCTCTTGCTTTTTTCATTTATGCTAGTGGAGGTCTTATTTTGGCTCTATTATATCGTATGACTAAAAATCTCTATTATCCAATACTAGTTCATGTTTTCATCAATATCACTGCCTTCTGGAATGTGTGGTTACTCCTATTTTCAGGAAGTTAGCTTACTAAAACAATGTCGGAACTTTCCGGCATTTTCTTTTCAATAGATGAGCAAGAACTGATTATTTTCAGACTTGGGTGGCTAATCATGGTATAATATAAGGTAATGAAAAATTCCAACGAGGCAGAGATGAAATTACTTTATACTGATATTCGGACTTCTTTGACTGAGGTTCTAACCAGAGAGGCGGAAGAGCTAGTTGCTGCTGGCAAGCGAGTCTTCTACATCGCTCCCAACTCTCTTTCTTTTGAAAAGGAACGCGCCGTGCTGGAATGCTTGTCCCAGCAGGCTTCTTTTGCGATTACCGTCACGCGCTTTACTCAAATGGCTCGTTACCTGATTTTGAATGATTTGCCGGCTAAGACCAGTCTTGATGACATCGGTCTTGGGATGGCCTTTTATAAATGTCTTGCCGACCCTGATCCTAAGGATTTACGTGTTTATGGAGCTATCAAGCAGGATCCTCAATTTATCCAGCAGTTGATTGATCTTTATCACGAGATGACGACTGCTCAAATGAGTTTTTTGGACTTGGAGAGTTTGACGGATGAGGACAAGAGAGCCGATTTACTCTTGATTTTTGAGAAAGTAACTGCCTATCTCAATCAAGGTCAGTTGGCTCAGGGAAGTCAGTTGTCCCATTTGATTGAAGCTATTGAGAATGACAAGGTAAGTAGTGATTTTACTCAAATCGCCTTGGTTATTGATGGATTTACCCGTTTTTCTGCTGAGGAAGAGCGGATTGTGGACTTACTTCATGGCAAGGGTGTTGAGATTGTCATTGGGGCTTATGCTAGTAAGAAAGCTTATACCAGTCCATTCGCTGAAGGCAATCTCTATCAAGCCAGTGTGGAGTTTCTCCATCATCTGGCCTCTAAATACCAAACTCCTGCTCAGGA
Source organism: uncultured Streptococcus sp. (assembly GCF_963516575.1). Classification (GTDB taxonomy): domain Bacteria; phylum Bacillota; class Bacilli; order Lactobacillales; family Streptococcaceae; genus Streptococcus. Next base: position 32,444 of record NZ_CAUQCP010000018.1, on the reverse strand, counting down.
CTATTCTCAAACTCATGAGAAGATGGATAGCTTTGACAAGGCCTCTCGTTTGCTGGAGTCTTCTTATGACTTTTCAGAACTCGCTTTGGATGTCGATGAGAAGGACCGTGAAAACTTACAAATCTGGTCTTGTTTGACGCAAAAGGAGGAGTTGGAGTTGGTAGCCCGTAGCATCCGTCAGAAATTACATGCCAATCCAGACCTGAGTTACAAGCATTTTCGTATTCTCTTAGGAGACGTAGCTTCTTACCAGTTATCTCTTAAAACTATTTTTGACCAGTATCAGATTCCTTTCTACCTAGGTAAAAGCGAATCCATGGCGCATCATCCCTTGACACAGTTTGTCGAGTCTATCTTGGCTTTAAAACGCTATCGTTTCCGTCAGGAGGATTTGATAAACCTTCTTAGAACAGGTTTGTATACCGACCTTAGTCAAGCTGATATTGATGCTTTTGAGCAATATATCCGTTATCTTGGTATCAATGGCTTGCCATCCTTTCAGCAAACCTTCACCAAATCCCACCACGGAAAATTTAATCTGGAACGTTTAAATGCTCTTCGTCTGCGTGTTTTAACCCCTCTTGAGACTCTTTTTGCTAGCCGAAAACAAAAGGCTGAAAATCTCTTGCAAAAGTGGAATAGCTTTCTAAAAGAAGGAGCTGTAACCAAGCAGTTGCAAGATTTGACAGCCACTATGGAAGCTGTAGAACAGGAAAGACAGGCCGAAGTTTGGAAGGCTTTCTGTCATGTTTTAGAACAATTTGCGACTGTTTTTGCTGGTTCACAAGTTAGTCTAGAGGACTTCCTAGCCTTGCTCCATTCTGGAATGAGTTTGTCTCAGTATCGCACCATTCCAGCGACAGTGGATACCGTTCTGGTGCAGAGTTACGATTTGATTGCACCACTGACTGCTGACTTTGTCTACGCCATTGGGCTAACTCAGGACAATTTACCAAAAATCGCGCAAAATACCAGTCTTTTGACAGATGAAGAAAGACAAAGCTTAAACCAAGCGACAGAAGAGGGGAGCCAATTGCTGATTGCCAGCAGTGAGAATCTCAAGAAAAATCGCTATACCATGCTTTCCTTGGTCAATTCTGCTCGTAAGCAGTTGGTCTTGTCGGCTCCAAGCCTTTTTAATGAAAGTGAAAGTAAAGAATCAACCTATCTTCAAGAGCTGGTCCATTTTGGATTTAGCAGGAAAGAGAAGAGGATGAGTCACAAAGGGCTATCTAAGGAGGATATGGGGTCATATCACAGTCTTTTGTCTAGTCTGGTTGCCTATCACCAGCAGGGTGAGATGAGCGATAGGGAGCAAGATTTGACATTTGTTAAGGTTCTGGCGCGTGTCATGGGTAAAAAACTAGACCAGCAAGGTTTGGAAAATCCTGCCCTCCCAAGCAGTCCAAGTTGTAAGCAGTTGGCTAAGGATACCTTACAAGCTCTCTATCCTACTGATCAGGAGTTTTACCTGTCTACCTCTGGTTTGACGGAGTTTTACCGGAACCAATACAGTTATTTCCTCCGCTACGTTTTAGGCTTGCAAGAGGAATTACGTTTGCGTCCAGATGCCCGTAGTCACGGAAATTTCTTGCACCGTATTTTTGAACGTGCCTTGCAGTTGCCTGACGAAGATTCCTTTGACCACCGTCTAGAACAAGCTATTCAAGAAACCAGTCAAGAACGCGAATTTGAAGCTATTTATCAAGAAAGTTTGGAAGCCCAGTTTACCAAGGAAATTCTGCTTGATGTTGCACGGACGACTGGCCACATTCTCCGACACAATCCAGCTATTGAAACCATCAAAGAAGAGGCGAATTTCGGTGGGAAAGAGCAAGCCTTTATTCAATTGGACAATGGACGCAGTGTCTTTGTACGAGGTAAGGTGGACCGGATTGACCGTTTGAAAGCTGATGGAGCGATAGGAGTAGTAGACTACAAGTCTAGTCTAACTCAGTTCCAGTTTCCTCATTTCTTTAATGGACTCAATTCCCAGTTACCAACCTATCTTGCTGCCCTAAAAAGAGAAGGGGAGCAGAACTTTTTCGGCGCCATGTACTTGGAAATGGCTGAACCTGTTCAATCTCTGATGGCGGTAAAAAGTCTGGCAGGAGCAGTGGTAGAAGCCAGCAAATCTATGAAATACCAAGGGCTCTTCTTGGAAAAAGAAAGCAGTCATTTGGGCGAATTTTACAACAAAAATAAGACTAATCAGCTGACAGATGAGGAATTCCAGCTCTTACTGGACTACAATACACATCTGTACAAGAAGGCAGCTGAGAAGATTTTAGCAGGCCGGTTCGCCATCAATCCTTATACCGAAAACGGCAGAAGCATTGCCCCATACGTCCAGCAACATCAGGCTATTACTGGATTTGAAGCAAATTACCACTTGGGTCAAGCCCGTTTCTTAGAGAAGTTAGACCTAGCTGATGGTAAGCGTCTGGTCGGAGAAAAACTCAAGCAAGCTTGGTTTGAAAAAATAAGAGAGGAGTTGAACCGATGAAGCCCATTCCCTTTTTAAGTGAGGAGGAGATTCAAAAACTGCAAGAAGCAGAAGCGCACTCGAGCAAGGAACAAAAGAAAACTGCCGAGCAAATCGAAGCCATCTATACTTCTGCTCAGAATATCCTTGTCTCAGCGTCGGCTGGTTCTGGTAAAACCTTTGTCATGGCCGAGCGTATTCTGGACCAGTTAGCGCGTGGTGTCGAAATTTCTCAACTCTTTATCTCAACCTTTACCGTCAAGGCTGCCACAGAGCTTAAGGAACGTTTGGAGAAAAAAATCAGCCAACAAATCCAAGAAAGCGATGACGTTGACCTCAAACAACACTTGGGTCGCCAGTTGGCAGACCTACCCAACGCTGCCATCGGAACCATGGACTCTTTCACACAAAAATTCCTTGGTAAACATGGCTATCTGATTGATATTGCGCCTAATTTCCGTATTTTACAAAACCAGAGCGAGCAACTTCTTCTAAAAAATGAAGTCTTTCATGAGGTATTTGAAGCGCATTACCAAGGTAAACAGAAAGAGAAGTTTAGTCATTTGCTGAAAAACTTTGCTGGACGTGGAAAAGATGAACGTGGTCTACGCCAGCAGGTCTATAAAATCTATGACTTCCTCCAATCCACCAGTAATCCTCAAACATGGCTGAGTGAATCTTTCCTCAAAGGCTTTGAAAAAGCTGATTTTACCAGTGAAAAAGAAAAACTGACCACACAAATCCAGCGAGCCCTTTGGGATTTGGAAAGCTTTTTCCGTTATCATCTGGATAATGATGCCAAGGAGTTCCCAAAGGCTGCTTATTTAGAAAATGTTCAGTTGATTCTGGATGAAATTGGCTCCTTACATCAAAAGTCCGATAGTCAGGCTTATCAAGCAGTGCTTGCGCGTGTTGTCGCCATCTCTAAGGAGAAAAACGGTCGGGCTCTGACGAATGCCAGTCGTAAGGCTGATTTGAAGCCGCTGGCGGATGTCTACAACGAAGAAAGAAAGACCCAGTTTGCTAAACTAGGACAACTGTCAGACCAGATAACCATTCTTGACTATCAAGAACGTTATCATGGGGATACCTGGGAACTAGCTAAGACTTTCCAAACCTTCATGGATGATTTTGTGGAGGCTTATCGTCAGAGAAAACGACAGGAAAATGCCTTTGAATTTGCTGATATCAGCCATTACACCATTGAGATTTTAGAGAAATTCCCGCAAGTCCGTGAGGCTTATCAGGAGCGCTTCCACGAAGTCATGGTCGATGAGTATCAGGATACCAACCACATTCAAGAACGGATGTTGGAATTGCTGTCGAATGGTCACAATCGCTTTATGGTGGGAGATATCAAGCAATCTATCTATCGTTTCCGTCAGGCAGACCCGCAGATTTTCAATGAAAAATTCCAACGATATGCACAAAATCCTAAAGAGGGCAAATTAATTCTCCTCAAGGAAAATTTCCGTAGTAGTTCAGAAGTGCTGTCAGCAACCAATGATGTCTTTGAACGTCTCATGGACCAAGAGGTCGGCGAAATCAACTATGACAACATGCACCAGCTTGTTTTTGCCAATACCAAACTGACTCCCAATCCAGACAACAAGGCAGAATTTCTCCTCTATGATAAGGACGACACAAGTGAGGAAGAAGAGGGTCAGGCAGAAACGAAACTAACAGGCGAAATGCGCTTAGTCATCAAGGAGATTCTGAAACTCCATAAGGAACAAGGTGTTACCTTTAAAGAAATTGCCCTTCTGACCTCCAGTCGCAGTCGTAATGACCAGATTCTTCTCGCCCTTTCTGAGTATGGAATTCCTGTCAAAACTGACGGAGAGCAGAACAATTATCTCCAATCCCTAGAAGTGCAAGTCATGCTAGACACCCTTCGTGTCATTCACAATCCCCTGCAAGACTATGCCTTGGTTGCCCTTATGAAGTCTCCAATGTTTGGTTTTGACGAGGATGAGTTAGCACGTTTGTCTCTTCAGAAAGCAGAGTATAAAATCCAAGAAAATCTCTATGAGAAACTGGTCAATGCACAAAAACTGTCAAGTAGTCAAAAAGGCTTGATTCACACAGCTCTAGCTGAAAAACTAAAGCAATTCATGACTATTCTTGATTCTTGGCGCTTGTATACCAAAACACACTCCCTCTATGACCTGATTTGGAAGATTTACAACGACCGTTTTTATTATGATTATGTGGGTGCTTTGCCAAATGGTCCTGCTAGACAGGCCAATCTCTATGCCCTAGCACTGCGTGCTGACCAATTTGAAAAGAGCAATTTCAAAGGTTTGTCGCGTTTTATTCGTATGATTGACCAAGTCTTAGAAGCCCAGCACGATTTGGCAAGCGTGACCGTTGCACCGCCAAAAGATGCAGTGGAACTCATGACCATTCATAAGAGTAAAGGGCTAGAGTTTCCTTACGTCTTCATCCTCAATATGGATAAAGATTTCAACAAGCAAGACTCTATGTCAGAAGTCATTCTCAGTCGTAAAAATGGACTAGGTGTCAAATATATTGCCAAGATGGAGACGGGAGCAGTTGAAGATCACTATCCTAAAACCATCAAACTCTCCATTCCTAGCCTGACCTATATGCAGAATGAAGAGGAATTTCAGCTGGCAAGCTATTCTGAGCAAATGCGTCTACTGTATGTTGCTATGACGAGGGCTGAGAAAAAGCTCTATCTTGTCGGTAAAGGATCTCGTGAAAAGTTGGAAGCGAAAGAATACCCAGCAGCTAAAAATGGAAAACTAGATAGCAGTACTAGACTCCAAGCCAAGAATTTCCAAGATTGGCTTTGGGCTATCAGTAAAGTGTTTACCAAGGATAATCTCAGCTTTAGCTATCGTTTTGTTGGTGAAGATCAGCTGACTAGAGAAGCTATCGGCCAGTTGGAAAACAAAAGTCCTCTCCAAGATAGCTCCCAAGCAGACAATCGCCAGTCTGAAACAATTAAAGAAGCTCTTGAAATGCTAAAAGAGGTGGAAGTTTATAATACTCTTCACCGGGCAGCCATTGAACTGCCTAGTGTTCAAACCCCAAGTCAAATCAAGAAATTCTACGAACCTGTTATGGATATGGAAGGTGTTGAGATTGCAAGTCAAGGTCAGTCAGTAGACAAGAAAATCAGTTTTGATTTGCCAGATTTTTCAAGCAAAGAAAAGATAACAGGAGCTGAGATTGGTAGTGCTATCCACGAACTCATGCAGAGAATGGATCTCAGTCACCGACCAACACTTGCCAGCCTGACAGAAACTCTCAAACAAGTTCAAACCAGCCCAGCTGTCAGAGACAAGATCAATCTTGCTAAAATTCTAGCTTTCTTTGACACAGCACTCGGTCAGGAAATTCTCGCAAATACCAACTATCTCTATCGCGAGCAACCTTTCTCCATGCTCAAACGAGACCAAAAGAGTCAGGAAGATTTCGTTGTCCGTGGAATCTTGGACGGCTATCTGCTTTACGAAGACAGAATCGTGCTTTTCGACTATAAGACAGACCGCTATGATGAACCAAGTCAACTCGTAGACCGTTATCGTGGTCAGTTAGCCCTATACGGAGAGGCTTTATCTCTAGCCTATTCGATTGAAAATATTGAAAAATACTTGATATTACTAGGTAAAGACGAGGTTCAAGTTGTAAAAGTATAATCTAGAAAGGAGACCTCATGACACTTCAAGTTAGAAAATCCCTGCACGATGCGGTTTTACAGGCTTCAAAAGCTGATACTTGGGAACAAGCTACCAAGGAATGGAATGAAGTTTCCTTGATTTTTAATGGTATAGGCCGTAGCAATTGTGTCTGTGGGAATGCTATCAAATACGCCTACGAACTCTTTAACGGAGTGACTGGTCAACGACTATTTCCTATAGGTAGCGACTGCGTCAGACACTTTCATCGATTGACCCTTGACCAGCAACTGGAAGAGGAGGAAAAACTACTCAGAAAGGTTGAAAATCTAACCAGAAAAGCCCAGAAAAAGGAAAAAATCAAGGTCAATAAAAGTGACTTTGACGAGCGTCTTCTAAAGTGGCTCTGGGAAAAAGGTGTTTTTAAACCCAATCGTGGCAATCAGTTCTCACCTGAGAGAGACTACCAGCTCTTCCTAGAAGTCTTTCAAGGAGGAAGTTGGACCAAGGCAGAGCCTAAGAAGAAGGCTCGTATGGAGGAAATTCTTGAAAAGTGTATCAAGCCCTTTTTACTTGGGAAACCAGATGACCAACTCTACCTTGTCAAGCTAGGCAAGGAGAAAATTGACTACGAACAGGAACTCCGTATCCAGGCAGAGAAAGAGCGCAAAAAGAGAGATAAAATCGCCAAGCAATATGCAGACAATCTAGTTCTAGCCATGGGCCCAGCAGAGCGTGCCTATCAAGATTACTTTGGCTTTACAGAGACCTTGACCCAAGAAGAACGCAAGTGGGAGAAAATACTTTTTGGTAAAAATCGGACAGAACGGGCTATCAAGGCCAAACAATACCAAAAAGAGCTGGAAAAAGACCAACGAATAGCTAGTCAGGATCCAATTGAAAGAAAGCAGAAGCAGACCTGGCTCCTCAATTCCTATTTTCGTGAGCTTCCTGAAGAAAAAGCCAGATTTGCTCGACTCTTATTAGCATATCGAAAGAGTGGAGAAGTGCCTTTTTCAACTGAATACCTGTCAGACCATCTCATCGACTTTTTCTATAAAATGAAAGCCTTTGAGTTGGAAATAGCACCAGAACAAGTTCGAGATTTTCTAAAAGAAAGCCTTCAGGAAGACCATCTATCCTCAGCACAGGAAAGCTGGGTAGAAGGAATTCTCCTCAACTGCATCAAACCATTTTTAGAACGATTATTGATATAAGTAACACCTACCGTGGAAATGCCATGGTAGGTGTTATTTTATCCAAAAAAATAATAGGGAGTTGCAAAACTACTACTTGGTATTTTATATATAAAACAAAGTATGAAAACGTAACACAATTTTAAGACTTTTTTGTAAATTAAGAGTATAATCAAAGTGTATTGACTTTTTTATAGATAATAGACTAATATAATAAAAGTCTTCGTAATATATATAAATTTTATTTCAAGGAGGAATAATGGAAAAGTATTTTGGTGAAAAACAGCAGCGTTTTTCATTTAGAAAATTATCAGTAGGACTTGTATCTGCAACGATTTCAAGTTTATTTTTTATGTCTGTATTAGGTAGTTCATCTGTAGAAGCTCAAGAGACTAAAGGTGTTCACTATAAATATGTGACAGAGTCAGAGCTATCATCAGATGAGAAGAAGCAGCTTGTCTATGATATTCCGACATACGTGGAGAATGATGATGAGACCTATTATCTTGTTTATAAATTAAATTCCCAAAATCAACTGGGAGACTTACCAAATACTGGAAGTAAGAATGATATGCAAACCCTAGTTACTGGTGCTAGCTTAGCAGCTCTGGGGATTTTAATTTTTGCCGTTTCTAAGAAAAAAGTTAAGAATAAAACAGTATTACATTTAGTATTGATTGCAGGAATAGGAAATGGTGTCTTAGTTTCAGCTCATGCTTTAGAAAATAATCTCTTACTGAATTACAATACTGACTATGAATTAATCTCAGGAGAAAAATTACCTCTTCCTAAAGATATTTCAGGTTACACTTATATTGGATATATCAAAGAGGGAAACATAACTTCTGAATCTAAAGTAAGCAATCAAGAGAAGCCAGTATCTAGTCCAACAAATCAACAAAAGGTAGATTATAGTGTTACACCGAATTTTGTAGAAAATCCATCAAAAGTACAAACTATGCAGGAAGAAAAACCTGTTTCTACTAAATTAACTAATCCAACAAAAGAAGAGAAACAATCTTCAAATTCTCAATCACAATTAGCAGAACATAAGAATCTAGAAACGAAGAAAGACGAGAAGGTTTCTCCAAAAGAAAAGACTGGGGTAAATACATTAAATCCACAGGATGAAGTTTTATCAGGTCAATTGAACAAACCTGAACTCTTATATCGTGAGAAAACTATAGAGACAAAAATAGATTTTCAAGAAGAAATTCAAGAAAATCCTGATTTAGCTGAAGGAACTGTAAGAGTAAAACAAGAAGGTAAGTTAGGGAAGAAAGTTGAAGTTGTCAGAATATTCTCTGTAAACAAGGAAGAAGTTTCTAGAGAAATCGTTTCAACTTCAACGACTTCGCCTGTTTTAAGAATAGTCGAAAAAGGTACTAAAAAAGCTCAAGTAATGAAGGAACAATCTGAGACTGATGCAGAACATGGGGAAGTACAGGCTGGAGCTATTGTTAAACCAGAACAGTCTGCCCCACTATCAGAATACACAGGGGTACAAGCCGGAGCATTAGTAGAAGCGGCAAAAATGGAGAAACCTGAATATACAGGAGTACAGGCTGGAGCGTTAGTAGAACCAGAAAAAGTCGAAGCCCCAAGAGAATATACAGGAGTTCAGTCAGGAGCCATAGTAGAACCAGAAACAGTTGAACCTGAATATGTGGGTGTCCAATCGGGAGCTATTGTGGAACCAGAGCAGGTAGTTCCACTGCCAGAATATACAGGAGTACAGGCTGGAGCGTTAGTAGAATCAGAAAAAGTAGAATTACCGAAGGAATATACAGGAGTGCAAGCTGGAGCTTTAGTAGAACCAGAACAAGTAGCTCCACAACCAGAGTACAAGGGGACTCAGTCTAGTGCCATCGTCGAACCAGAGACCCATGCTTCCTTACCAGAATATACAGGTGAGCAATCGGGAGCTGTTGTAGCCCCTGAGACAGCTGAAAAACCAGAATATACCGGCACCCAGTCTGGAACAATAGTCGAGCCAGAGCAGGTTGCACCGCTACCTGAATATACAGGGGTACAAGCTGGAGCAATAGTAGAACCAGAAAAAGTAGAATCGCCAAGAGAGTACACAGGAGTAAAAGCCGGAGCATTAGTAGAGCCGGAGAAAGTAGAGCCAACTAGAGAGTATTCTGGAAGTATTGAACAACCAAGTACAGAAGAGACTAAACCAAATAATGAAAATACTAATACACCAGAAGAAATGAGTATTCAGAAAAAATCTAGTGCGTTAATTAATATGACCTTTATTACAGATTCGACGAAGGGAACTGGAGTGGGATCAGCTACTTTTATTGCACCAAATGTACTTTTAACAGTGGCTCATAATTTTATTAGCAGTTCTTCTGATAATACTACAGGTAAGTTCATAGGGGATGAAACCAAAAATACATATGAATGGATAACTCCCGATGGGCGAAAAGGAAGATTTACTGCTAATGATATCCATTTTTATAATAAACAAGATTATCCAAAAGGATTTATCTATGATTTAGCAGTGATTAAACTACCTGAAACAACTGGCAGAGAACATGTAGAATTAGTTAAAAATTATACTAAAGTAAATCTTAATGACAAACTAAATATTCATGGATATCCAGGTGGGAAATATACGCACTTAAAAGATGCTACGGTAGAAATGGAACAAGAATATGCGAACAACACCTACGGTGTTCAATATCAAGGTGGAAATCCTGGTATGAGTGGTGGAGGAATATTTAATGCTAATGGTAAAGTCATTGGTGTCCACCAAAATGGAGCACAAAATCGCTCAGGCGGATTGATTTTATCTCCTACACAATTAGCGTGGATTAAGAGTATTATAGCAGGTAATGAAATTCCACCAGTATACGATAAACTTTATCGTCATAAAGATGAGAAAAAAGACGATATTAAAGAAGAAGTTATTAAGAAATTGGAACTTAGAAATATAACTTCTGTTGAACTATATTCTAAAGAAGGTGATAAGTATCGTCATGTTACTTCATTAGATTCTGTGCCAAATGCTCCACAAAATTACTTCATGAAAGTTAAATCAGAGAATTTTAAAGATGTGATGCTACCAGTTACAAGTATTACTAATGCTAATAAAGATAATAGAGATGTTTATAAAATAGTAGCAAGTGCAAATAATCTGATACAGCATGAAAATAATAATGTACTAGAAAATTATACATACTATTTACCAAAAACTCAGCAAAGTGAAACTGGTGTCTATACATCATTTAAAAATTTAGTAGATGCAATGAATAACACTCCTAATGGCACATTCCGTTTAGGTGCAACTATGGATGCTCGTGAACTTGAACTTCCAGATGGTCAAGAAAGTTATGTGAAAAATGAATTTCATGGAACATTAATAGGGCAAAATAATAATAAGTATTACGCTATATATAACCTGAAAAAACCACTGTTTAATGTGCTAAATAGCGCTACAGTAAAAGATATTTCACTAAAAGATGCCAATATTTCATCAAAAGAAGATGCTGCAACACTTGCAAAAGAAGCGAAAAATAGAACTGCAATTAGTAATGTTCATGCTGATGGAGCGATAGCTGGTGAGCATGAAATTGGAGGATTAGTATCACAAGTTAATAATTCTACTATTTCTAACAGTAGCTATACAGGTAGAATAACTAATACATATAAAACAGTTGCTAGTTATCAGATAGGAGGTTTAGTAGGTAAACTTTCTGGTCCGAGTGGTTTGATTGATAAATCAATAGCATCAATAGATTTGGCTTCAAATGCTACACAAGGAGACCAGTCTATTGGTGGAATAGCTGGTGCAGTAGAAGATAGTGCGCTAATTAGTAATAGCTATGCTGAAGGAAATCTTAATAATGTTCAACGTTTTGCAAACGTTGGTGGAGTAGTTGGTAATCTTTGGGACCCAGTAGGCGGATTAGAAAAATCTGGTCAACTATCTAATGTGCTAAGCGACGTTAATGTTACGAACGGTAATGCAATAACTGGAAAAGATTTCACTAACATGAAAGCAAATCATGTATATAGCAACAAAAATAATAAGGTTGTGAACGTAGTAGCAGAAGATGATGAAATCTTAACTAAGGATTCTACTGTTCAAAGAGGAGAAGTATTAGAAGATGCACAGATTAAAGAGAAAAAATCTGCTTTTGTTACTAAAAATACTATTAAAACAGAAGACTTTAATTTCTCTTCTAGATATGTAACTGACTATAGAAATCTTGAAAATGCCGTTTCATCTAAAGAAAAAGTATATAAAAATATAGAAAAACTATTACCATTTTATAATAGAGAAACAATAGTTAAGTACGGAAATTTAGTAGAGGCAAGTAGTAATCTTTACAATAAGGAATTATTATCAGTAGTTCCTATGAAAGATAAAGAAGTAATAAGTGATATTAACAAAGACAAATCAAGTATAAATAAGCTACTACTATATTACACGGACAATACATCAGAAACGATAAATTTAGAATATCAAAGTGATTTTTCAAATGTAGCAGAGTATAGAATAGGCAATACAAATTTAATTTATACACCGAATACATTACTTCGCAATTATGATAATATTTTGGAAAAAGTATTACCAGCATTAAATAGTGTAGAATATAAATCAGAGGCAATTAGAAAAGTATTAGATGTTTCTAAGGATGTTAGTTTAACAGAGTTATATTTAGAAGAACAATTCAATACTACTAAACGTGATTTGAGAGACAGTTTAACAAAACTTCTTACTGCAGATGCTGCAATAGCTGAAAATAATAATAAGATAATAGATAATTATGTAATCGAGAAAATTAAAAATAATAAAGAAGCTTTACTTCTAGGATTAACATACTTAGAGCGTTGGTACAATTTCAAATATGGTGAAACAAAAGCAAAAGATTTAGTTATGTATCACTTGGATTTCTTCGGTAAATCAAATAGTTCAGCGTTAGATAATGTTATCGAGCTAGGTAAATCTGGATATAATAATTTACTAGCGAAAAATAATGTTATAACTTATAACGTTTTATTAGCGAAAAATTATAAAACTAATAATTTATTTGATGCATTAGAAAAATATAGAAAAGCTTTTGTACCAGATAAAACAAATAATGAGTGGTTTAAAGAACAAACTAAAGCCTATATAGTAGAAGAAAAATCTTCTATTCCAGAAGTTAGCGAAAAACAATCAAAAGCAGGTACTCCGCAATCTATAGGGGTTTATGATAGATTAACTAGCCCATCTTGGAAATACCCAAGTATGGTCTTGCCGCTATTAACATTACCTGAAAAATCGGTGTTTATTATAGCGAACATTTCGACTATAGGATTTGGTGCTTATGATAGATATAGAAGTAAAGAACATCCAGCAGGAACTAATTTAAATGACTATGTTGAGACAAAAGCAAAAGAAGCGGCTGTTAGATTTAGAGATCACTATGATTACTGGTATAAAATACTAGATGATAAAAATAAAGAAAAATTGTATAGAAGTGTTCTAGTCTATGATGCATTTAGATTTGGTACAGATGAAAAAGTAGATAAAGATACATACCAAGCTAATTTTGAAACTAATCATCCAGCGATAAAACATTTCTTCGGTCCAGCTGGAAATAATGTTGTTCATAATTCTAATGGAGCCTACGCTACAGGGGATGCATTCTATTATATGGCATATCGTATGCTTGATAAAGATGGTGCGGTAACTTATACACATGAAATGACACATAACTCAGATCGAGAAATTTATCTTGGAGGCTATGGAAGACGAAATGGACTTGGACCAGAGTTTTATGCTAAAGGATTGTTACAAGCTCCTGATCATCCAAATGATCCTACTATTACGATTAACTCTATATTGAAATATGAAGAATCAGAAGATCCAACTAGACTTCAGGTAAAAGATCCTACAAAACGATTTAATAATGCAGAAGACTTGCAAAGATATATGCATAATCTGTTTGATGTAATTTATATGCTAGAATATCTAGAAGGTAATGCAGTTGTTAACTTAGATATTTCTAAGAAAAATGACTTGTTGAGAAAAATAGAAAATAAATTTGAACTGGATCCAGACGGAAGTAAAGTATATGCAACTAATGTTATTCGTTACTTAAATGATAGTGAACTTAGCAAATTAACGACATTTAATAGTCTAATTGAAAATGATGTTATTACAAGAAGAGGATATGAAAATGACAATGATAATACCTTTAAACGAAATGGCTATTATACAATTAAACTATTTTCACCAATATATTCTGCTCTAAGTAATGATAAAGGAACTCCGGGTGATTTAATGGGACGTCGTATGGCGTTCGAGTTGTTAGCTGCAAAAGGTTTTAAAGATGGAATGGTACCATATATTTCTAATCAATTCGCAGAAGAAGCAAAAGCAAATGGTGACGTTATTACATCATATGGTAAAAAAATCGGTAATGTAACTGATGATTTAGTGCTTAAGAAAGTGTTTAATAATGAATATAAATCATGGATTGATTTCAAAAAAGCAATGTATAATGAGCGAATAGCTAAATTTAATAAATTAATGAGCATTAGCTTCATTAACCCAAATGGAGATTGGTTCAGAAAAGATAGAGTGACAATAACAAATATAAATGCGCTTCAAAGAATGATGACTACTGCTGTCAATGAAGATGCTGAGGATTATCTTGTGAATATATATCCAGAAAGAAGTAGAGTTCATAAACTTAAACAGGCAATATATAAAGCTTATCTCGATCAAACGAATGATTTTAGAAATTCAATTTTTGAGAATAAAAAATAATATTTGCTATTAGGAAATAAAAAGTAAAGGTAGAGGATTACAATTGTCATTATTAAAAAAAGATAAATTTTCCATTAGGAAAATAAAAGGTATTGTTGGCTCAGTATTCTTGGGAAGTCTTTTATTCGCTCCGTCAATTGTTGGTGCATCGACTTATCACTACTTGGATTATAGTAATTTGACACAAACTGAACGTGATCAGCTCAAGCAAGGTAGACCTGACGAATCAAAAGAATCATATGCTTTGGTTTATGAGAAAGACGCACTACCCAATACTGGTCAATCACAATCTATTATGACTGTATTTGGTTTATTGACCATCGGTAGTCTTGTTGTAGTTATTACAAAAGATAAGAGAAATAAAAAAATAGCTACATTTTTGATTGTAGGGGCGACAGGTTTAATTACACTATCAACTGCTTCAGCACTTAATTTGAATGCTAACATCCATGAGTCTGGACGTGATGGTGTGTTGCAAATTTCTGGTTACAGATATGTTGGTTACTTGGAGCTTGATGAGAGAACTGTTTCGTCGATTTCTCCGGCATTAACTGTTTCGCCAGTTGAGCAACCCAAAGTTGTGCCAGAGAAAGGCGAACCTGAGGTTCAAGCAGAGTTGCCAGTAGCCGTAGTCTCAGAGAAGGTAGAACCAGCAGTTCAATCAGAATTACCAGTAGCCGTAGTCTCGGAAAAGGTAGAACCAGCAGTTCAACCAGTATTACCAGAAGCCGTAGTCTCAGAAAAGGTAGAACCAGCAGTTCAACCAGTATTACCAGAAGCCGTAGTCTCAGAAAAGGTGGAACCTGCAGTTCAACCAGTATTACCAGAAGCTATAGTCTCAGAGAAGGTGGAACCTGCAGTTCATGAAAAATCAGAATATACGGCTCCTGTAGGTACAGTTCCAGATAAAGCGCCTAAAACTGAGAAACCAGAATATACTGAACCTGTAGGTGCAACAGGAGTGGATGAAAATGGAAACTTACTTGAGTCACCTGTTAGCGAAAAGCCAGAATATACTGAGCCAGTAGGTACAACAGAAGTGGATGAAAAAGGAAACTTGATTGAACCACCTATTAGCGAAAAGTCAGAATATACTGAGCCAGTAGGTGCAACAGGAGTGGATGAAAATGGAAACTTACTTGAGTCACCTGTCAGCGAAAAACCAGCATATACGGAACCAGTAGGTGCAACAGGAGTAGATGAAAATGGAAACTTGATTGAGCCACCTGTTAGCAAAAAGCCAGAATATACTGAGCCAATATCTACAGTTTCAGAAGTTGCATCAGAAAGAGAAGAGTTGCCTTCTTTACATACCGATAGCCGGACCGAGACTATTTCTAAAACGACTATAG
Organism: uncultured Streptococcus sp.; assembly: GCF_963516575.1. GTDB lineage: Bacteria > Bacillota > Bacilli > Lactobacillales > Streptococcaceae > Streptococcus. The sequence goes on along the minus strand of NZ_CAUQCP010000018.1, from coordinate 16,992 downwards.
AAGAATCTGATCCTACCAAATTTATAGGCGATGATTCTGTTAAACAAATTGGTGAGGATGGCGAACGTCAAATTGTTACTAGCTATGAAGAGTTACATGGCAAAAAAATTAGTGAACCAGTTGAAACAGTAACTATTTTGAAAGAAATGAAGCCTGAAATTCTTGTAAAAGGTACAAAAGAAAAACCTAAAGAAAAAACGGCTCCTGTTTTGACTTTGGAGCGAACAGATACAAATGTATTAGACCGCTCCGCAAATCTTTCTTATCATTTGGTTAATACAGATGGAGTCAAGATCAATAAAATTACTGCGACAATTAAAGATGGAAATGAAATTGTCAAAACAGTAGATTTAACTTCAGAGCAATTAGATAAGCAGGTAGAAGATTTAAAATTCTACAAGGACTATAAGATAGAAACCACTATGACCTATGACCGTGGTAAGGGAGAAGAAACTGCAACATTAGAAGAGAAACCACTTCGCTTGGATTTGAAAAAAGTTGAAATTAAAAATATCGCATCTACTAATTTAGTGAAGGTAAATGACGATGGTACTGAAACACCTAGTGATTTTATGACTGAAAAACCTTCAGATGAAGATGTGAAGAAAATGTACTTAAAAATCACTAGTCGTGATAATAAAGTAACACGTTTAGCAGTTGATAAGATTGAGTTGGTGACTGAAAAAGAAAAAGAACTTTATAAAATTACAGCAACTGCCCAAGATTTGATTCAACATGTTGACCCATCTAAAACTAGAAATGAATACATTCATTACATTGAAAAACCCCGTCCTAAGGTTGATAATGTTTACTATAATTTTAAAGATTTAGTGGATGCTATGAATGCTGATAAAAATGGTACATTCAAACTTGGTGCAGATTTGAATGCAACGAATGTGCCAACGCCCTTTAAACAATATGTCCCAGGCACGTTTAAGGGACACTTATCAAGTGTTGATGGTAAACAATATACGATTCATAATATTGCCCGTCCCTTATTTGATCGTATTGAAAATGGTTCAGTGAAGAATATTAATTTAGGTAATGTGGATATCAATATGCCTTGGGCTGACGGAATAGCACCTGTTGCTAATATGGTGAAAAATGCAACTGTTGAAGATATTAAAGTCACAGGTAGTGTTATCGCTAATAATAATATTGCAGGAATTGTGAATAAGTTAGACCGTGGAGCAAATATGCGCAATGTTGCATTTATTGGTAAATTACATGCTGGTGGAGATAAGGGGCAAAACCTAGCAGGGATTGTTGGAGAAATTTGGAAGGGTAACCTTGATAAGGCCTTTGTAAATGCCACAATTACTGGTAAACGGGCAAAAGCAGCTGGTATTGTATCTGTTTCAGGTAATGGTATGGACAATTATACTGTTGGAAGAGAAGGTAGTGTACGTCACTCTGTTGCGAAAGGGACTATTGATATTGAAAATCCTGTTGATGTGGGAGGATTCATTAGCACTAACTGGGTCTTGGGAGCTATTGAAGATAATGTTTCCATGATGAAAGTTTCCAAGGGTGAAATCTTCTTTGGTTCACACAATATTGATGATGAAGACGGATATTTCTCTGGAAATCGATTGAATCGTGATTATGTCGTGAAAGATGTTAGTACAGGTCTGTCTTCTTATCAACGCTCAAAACGAATCTCAACGATTTCCCAAGTAGAAGCAGATAAGAAAATTGAATCTTACGGTATCTCAGCAGACAAGTATGAAATCCATGACCCTATTGTTAATACCTTAAACCTCTTAACAAGAAAAGAAGATGAATATAAGTCAACCCAAGACTATAAAGTAGATCGAGATCTAGCTTATCGTAATATTGAGAAATTACAACCATTCTACAACAAAGAGTGGATTGTCAACCAAGGTAACAAACTTGCAGAAGATTCAAACTTAGTTAAGAAGGAAGTCCTTTCTGTTACGGGTATGAAGGATGGTCAATTCGTGACCGATTTATCAGATATTGATCATGTGATGATTCACTATGCAGATAAGACTAAAGAAATCAAAGCTGTTCATCAAAAAGAGTCTAAAGTAGCGCAAGTTCGTGAGTATAGTATCGATGGATTGAGTGACATTGTTTATACACCAAACATGGTTGATAAAAATCGTGATCAATTGATTCAAGACATTAAAGGTAGGTTAGCGACTGTTGAATTAATTTCTCCTGAAGTACGTGCCTTGATGGGTAATCGGGATAGAGCTGAAGAAAATACAGAGGAACGTAAAAACGGTTATATCCGAGACCTTTATCTCGAAGAAAGTTTTGCTGAAACGAAAGCTAATCTTGATAAATTGGTCAAATCTTTGATTGAAAATGCTGACCATCAATTAAATAGTGACGAAGTGGCTATGAAAGCACTTGTTAAGAAGGTGGATGAAAATAAAGCTAAAATCGTGATGGCTCTTACTTACCTTAATCGTTACTATGATATCAAGTATGGGGATATGACTATCAAGAACTTGATGATGTTTAAACCTGACTTCTATGGTAAGTCAGTTGACCTTCTTGATTTCTTGATTCGAATTGGATCAAGTGAGCGAAATATCAAGGGCGACAGAACTTTGGATGCTTATCGTGATATGATTGGTGGAACTATTGGTAAGTCTGAATTACATGGCTTCTTAGATTACAACATGCGTCTCTTTACTAACGATACTGATTTAAATGATTGGTTTATCCATGCGGCTAAGAATGTATATGTATCAGAACCTCAAACAACGAATCCTGATTTTGCTAACAAACGTCATCGTGTATTTGATGGTTTGAACAATGGTGTTCACAATCGTATGATCCTACCTCTATTAACTCTTAAGAATGCACATATGTTCTTGATTTCAACTTACAATACAATGGCTTATAGCTCTTTTGAGAAATATGGTAAGTATACAGAAGAAGCTAGAAATGAATTCAAAAAAGAAATTGATAAGGTTGCACATGCACAACAAACTTACCTTGACTTCTGGTCACGTTTAGCATTGTCAAGTGTACGAGATAGATTGCTTAAGAGTGAGAAAATGGTTCCGACACCTGTATGGGATAACCAGACCTACAATGGTTCTCCTGTAGGTCGTCGAGGATTTGACAGTAAGGGTAACCCTGTAGCCCCAATTCGTGAATTATATGGTCCAACATGGCGACACCATGATAGAGATGGGCGTATGGGCGCTATGGCCTCAATATTCCCTAATCCAAATAATGATGACAAGGTCTTGTTTATGGTGACGGATATGATTAGTCCGTTTGGTATTTCAGCCTTTACTCACGAAACAACACACGTAAATGATAGAATGCTTTATTTCGGCGGTCATAAGCATCGTCAAGGTACAGACGTCGAAGCCTATGCGCAAGGTATGTTACAAACACCTGATAAATCAACAACCAATGGTGAATATGGCGCTTTAGGCCTTAACATGGCTTATCATCGTGAAAATGATGGTAATCAATGGTACAATTATAACCCTGATAAGCTTCAAACTCGTGAAGATATTGATCGCTACATGAAGAACTACAATGAAGCGTTAATGATGTTGGATTATGTTGAAGCAGATGCTGTAATTCCAAAATTAAATGGTGATAATAGCAAGTGGTTCAAGAAAATTGACAGAGTAGATAGACATGTTGATGGCTTAAATAATTTAACTGCTCCACACCAATGGGACAAAGTTCGTGACTTAAACGAAGGAGAGAAAACTAAGCCATTGTCAAGTATTGATGATTTGGTTGATAATAACTTTATGACCAAACATAACAATCCGGGTAATGGTGTGTTCCGACCAGAGGACTTTACGCCTAATTCAGCATATGTTAATGTTCAAATGATGGCTGGTATTTATGGTGGTAATACAAGCAAAGGTGCTCCAGGTTCATTATCATTCAAGCACAATGCCTTCCGTATGTGGGGTTACTTTGGCTATGCAAATGGATTTATCGGATATGTATCTAGCAAATACCAAGGTGAAGCGGATAAACAAAACCAAGGTAGATTGGGTGATGATTTCATTATTAAAAAGGTTTCAGACAACCAATTCTTAAACCTAGAAGACTGGAAGAAACATTGGTATCACGATGTTAAAGCTAAAGCAGAGCAAGGATTTACTGCTATTGAAATTAACGGTAAACAAATTACCAACTATACACAATTGAAGGATATCTTTGTTAAAGCGGTTGAGGAAGATTTAAAGAAATCGGGTGATTTCTCACATACTGTTGCACTCAAAGAAAAAGTGTTTAAAGCCTTGTTGAAAGCAACTGATGGTTTCTTTAATCCTTTATTTAAATGAATATAACAAATTGCTATTTAATATGAGTCTGTACAAAAACTAGATTCAAAATAAAACCACACAGTAATTTCAGTTTTATACTCAATGAAGCTGAAAGAAACATTGTGTGGTTTTTGAATAGTTAGCGTTTTATACCTAAAAAATCCCAAAAACTTATAAATTTCACTCTTATATTCAATGAAAATCAAAGAGCAAACTAGAAAGCTAGCCGTAGGTTGCTCAAAGCGCTGCTTTGAGGTTGTAGATAAGACTGACAAAGTCAGCTCAAAACACTGTTTTGAGGTTGCAGATGGAAACTGACCTGGTTTGAAGAGATTTTCGAAGAGTATTAGCTCTCCCTAATATGAAGTAATGGCTATAATAGATATTGAATTTCAAAGAATATGCTTGAATTAAACTATGTCTTAAGTAAGACTTCCATAAAATAATAGACTTTAATTTTGAATTAGTATAATCTGGAAACAAGAGCGGACAAAATAAAGAAGTCATGATATAATATAAAGTAGATTTCTATGTCATAAAACAAGAACTGTTTGGACATCATTCATTTTAAAATTTTCTATGTTCAAACGATAATAAAATAGGGGATCTAAACCCTTGCTACGAAAGGAAAAAACTCAATGGCTACTATTCAATGGTTTCCTGGTCACATGTCTAAGGCTCGTCGACAGGTGCAGGAAAATTTAAAATTTGTTGATTTTGTGACAATTTTGGTAGATGCACGCTTACCTTTATCTAGTCAAAATCCTATGTTAACAAATATTGTTGGTGACAAACCAAAACTTTTGATTTTAAACAAGGCAGACTTGGCCGATCCAGCAATGACCAAAGAATGGCGTCAGTATTTTGAATCACAAGGAATCCAGACGCTAGCTATCAACTCCAAAGAGCAAGTAACTGTAAAAGTTGTAACCGATGCTGCTAAGAAACTCATGGCTTATAAGATTGCTCGCCAAAAAGAACGTGGTATCAAGATTGAAACCTTGCGTACCATGGTTATTGGGATTCCAAATGCTGGTAAATCCACTCTCATGAATCGTTTGGCTGGTAAGAAAATCGCAGTTGTTGGCAATAAACCAGGTGTTACCAAGGGACAACAATGGCTTAAAACCAATAAAGACCTGGAAATCTTGGATACACCAGGAATTCTCTGGCCTAAGTTTGAGGATGAAACTGTTGCGCTTAAGTTGGCCTTGACTGGAGCTATCAAAGACCAGTTGCTTCCTATGGATGAGGTAACTATTTTTGGTCTCAATTATTTCAAAGAACATTATCCAGAAAAGCTGACTGAACGCTTCAAACAAATGAAAATTGAGGAAGAAGCGCCTGTTATCATTATGGATATGACCCGTGCCCTCGGTTTCCGTGACGACTATGACCGTTTTTACAGTCTCTTCGTGAAGGAAGTCCGTGATGGCAAACTCGGTAACTACACCTTAGATACATTGGATGACCTCGATGGCGACGATTAAAGAAATCAAAGAACTCCTTGCTACGGTCAAGGAGTTAGAAAGCCCTATTTTTTTAGATCTTGAAAAGGATAATCGCTCAGGAGTTCAAAAAGAAATCAGCAAACGTAAAAAAGTCATTCAAGCTGAATTGGATGAAGACATTCGTTTGGAATCCATGCTCTCCTACGAAAAAGAACTTTATAAGCAAGGTTTGACCTTAATTGCTGGTGTTGATGAGGTTGGCCGTGGTCCTCTGGCTGGACCTGTAGTCGCTGCAGCCGTTATCTTACCTAAAAATTGTAAGATTAAAGGTCTCAACGACAGCAAGAAAATTCCTAAAAAGAAACATCTGAAGATTTTCCAAGCCGTTCAGAACCAAGCCTTGTCAATCGGCATTGGTATCATGGATAATCAGGTCATCGACCAAGTCAATATCTATGAAGCAACCAAACTGGCCATGCAGGAAGCAATCTCCCAGCTCAGTCCTCAACCTGAGCACCTTTTGATAGATGCCATGAAGTTGGAATTACCAATTTCACAAATTTCCATCATCAAAGGTGATGCGAATTCCCTTTCAATTGCAGCAGCTTCTATAGTAGCCAAGGTGACACGTGATGAATTGATGAAGGAATACGACCAGCAATTTCCTGGCTATGATTTCGCTACTAATGCAGGATATGGAACAGCTAAACACCTGGAAGGACTCGAAAAACTAGGAGTTACCCCAATTCACCGGACCAGCTTTGAACCTATTAAATCGCTGGTTTCAGGAGAAAAAGAAAGTTAAGTTAGAAGGAATGATTATGGAGGAACAGTCAGAAACACTCAGTTCCAAGAAAGAATTTGCCTTTGCCTCAAGCACCATATTATCCCAAGTTGGACGAGGAATCATCGTCGGTCTTGTCGTTGGAATTATCGTTGGATCCTTTCGTTTCTTAATCGAAAAAGGCTTCCACCTGATACAAGGACTTTATCAAGATCAAGCGCACCTAGTGCGCAATCTTTTTGTACTGGTTTTATTTTACATACTCATCTGCTGGCTCAGTGCGAAATTAACTCGATCAGAAAAAGATATCAAAGGCTCAGGAATTCCTCAAGTCGAAGCCGAATTAAAGGGATTGATGAGTCTCAACTGGTGGGGCGTTCTTTGGAAAAAATATGTGCTAGGAATTCTTGCTATTGCCAGTGGACTCATGCTGGGGCGTGAGGGACCCAGTATTCAACTTGGAGCGGTAGGTGGTAAAGGAATTGCCAAATGGCTCAAATCCAGTCCGGTAGAGGAACGTTCCTTGATTGCTAGTGGAGCTGCCGCTGGTCTAGCTGCAGCCTTTAATGCTCCGATTGCAGGACTTCTCTTTGTGGTAGAAGAAGTTTATCACCATTTTTCACGCTTTTTCTGGGTCTCAACTCTCGCAGCTAGTCTCGTAGCAAACTTTGTTTCTCTGCTCATATTTGGCCTAACACCCGTACTGGATATGCCAGACAATATCCCACTCATGACCTTAGATCAGTATTGGATTTACCTCCTTATGGGAGTTTTTCTTGGACTATCTGGTTTTCTCTATGAGAAAGCTGTGCTCAATGTTGGTCGAGTTTATGATTGGATTGGTCAAAAAATACGTTTGGATAGAGCTTATTATCCAATTCTGGCTTTCATTCTCATCATACCAGTCGGAATCTTCTTACCACAAATCCTTGGTGGTGGAAATCAGCTGGTTCTTTCCCTAACTGAGCAAGATTTTAGTTTCCAAGTTCTATTAGCTTACTTTTTAATCCGCTTTGTTTGGAGCATGATTAGTTATGGAAGTGGTCTTCCAGGAGGAATATTCCTACCAATTTTGGCGCTTGGCTCCTTACTTGGTGCCCTAGTTGGTGTTATTTGTGTCAATCTTGGGCTTGTCAGTCAAGAGCAATTCCCTATATTTGTCATTCTGGGAATGAGTGGCTACTTTGGAGCGATTTCTAAGGCTCCCTTAACTGCGATGATTCTGGTAACCGAAATGGTAGGCGACATTCGCAACCTCATGCCACTTGGATTAGTAACCCTAGTTGCCTACATCATTATGGATCTGCTCAAGGGTGCGCCAGTCTATGAGGCTATGTTGGAAAAAATGCTGCCTGAAGAAGCGTCAGATGAAGGAGAAGTCACCCTCATTGAAATTCCCGTATCTGATAAAATCGCTGGAAAACAAGTACACGAGCTCAACTTGCCACATAACGTACTCATCACCACCCAAGTCCATAATGGCAAGAGCCAAACAGTTAACGGCTCAACCAGAATGTATCTGGGTGATATGATTCACTTAGTGATTCCAAAAAGTGAAATTGGAAAAGTCAAAGAATTGTTGTTGTAGTTCTTTTTACATAATTTATGTTATATTTATGTTATGTAAAAATTTGATTAATACTCTTCGAAAATCAAATTCAAACCACGTCAGCTTCGCCTTACCATACTCAAATACAAGCCTGAGGTTAGCTTCCTGTATAAATACATTAGAAAACCGATTCTCAGTAATGAGATCGGTTATTTTTTACTGATGAGGCATTTCACATACAAGTAATTGAACTTTGATAAAAATAAGACTATAATTAACTTAGAAATGATAAAGTATAAAGCTAGAAAGGAGTTTACTGTATCAAATCTGTACAGTAAGATTAAAATCATGAAAAAGAAAACAATAGCAATTATACAATGTATTTTGTATCTCATAGCTCCTTATATAGCTCTTCAGTTATGTAGAATGAACAGAAGTTTCGTTACTGATAATCTCTTTTTTATTTTCCTTATTCTACTGACTATTTCATTCTGGTTTAGTATTTGGAAACTAGAAAAAGCACTAGATAATGATTCACATAATAACTCCAAAGATTTAGAAAACTAAAAGTTTATGTACAATTGACTTAACATGAGCTAAACCATTGATACAACTGAATTAGAAGCATAAAGTACATTCTTTAAAAAGTGTACTTTATTTTTGTTTTGTACATTATTCTAGAGTGGTATTTTGTATGTTTTATAGTGCATAATATCATCTAATCGAAGAAATTGATTTGTACATTTTTTACTCTAGTAACGGTAGAAGAAGAGGTGGTTCAATTGTACATTTTATTTAAAATATTTATAGTTATAAGATTAGTATTTGAAGCATAGATATAGTAGATACAGTGGTATAATAGTGTTAACAGACTTTCAGGAGAAATGACATGAGATCACACACAGTTATTCTAGGTGCTGGTGCTACTATTGCAGCAATACCAGATGGTGATAAAAACGGCAAAAGTTCTTCAGTTATGAATGGATTGCTAAAAAAACTAAATTTAGAAGAAATTCTTGCTGGTGTTGAATTACAGACAAAGAGCGAAAATTTAGAGGATATCTACTCAGAATTATTTGAGAGAGAAGAGTGCTCCGAAATAGTTAGAAAGCTAGAAGAAAGACTATATGATTATTTTGCTTCGTTGGAGTTACCTGATGAACCAACAATTTATGATTTTTTAATATTAAGTTTAACAAATAAAGATTGTATAGCTACGTTTAATTGGGACCCTTTACTTATACAGGCTTATATTCGCTGCTCAAAAATTACTCTGAACTTGCCAAAAATTCTTTGTTTACATGGTAATGTAGCTGTTGGGTTTTGTGAAAAACATATTGAGTTTGGAGGAGTAGATTGCTACTGCCCAACATGTCATAATAAATTTTATCCAACAAAATTATTGTATCCAGTGAAAAATAAAGACTATTCTTCCGACGGCTACATAAATTGGTGTTGGAAAGGATTAGATTACTTTATCGATCATTCATATATGTTAACTATTTTTGGATACAGTGCTCCTAAGAGCGATGTAGATGCTGTTAATTTAATGAAAAAAGCATGGGGAAATATTGAAGACCGACCACTTGAAGAAGTTTCCGTAATAGATATTATAGACGAAGAGACTATGCTAAATACATGGAAAGACTTTATTCATAGCCATCATTATAGGTATTCAAATTCATTTTTTGATTCTTACTTAGCAAAATTTCCAAGAAGAACTTGTGAAACCGTATTTGCAACATTTTCATTAAATATTCCTTCTGATGGTAGTAGAGGATTTAAAGAGAATTTTAATTGGGACATGATAAAAGAGTTTTTATCTGATATGTTAGTTGAAGAACAGGAAAATAAAGGAAAATCAAATTTAAAATCGAAATATTTAGTTTGGGGTGAAGATGTTAACAAATAATCCAATTAATCATAGTGTACTTAAATTGTCAATGAATTTCGATAATGCTTTTAAACATAAAAATATAGAGGAAATCTATAGACTAATAGAATTTGGAAAAAATATGGAAAACACTATTGATGATATTTCCAAAATTCAATTATTTTATTCTATTGGGACAGCATACGCTGATATACTTGAACTAAGTGATAACTTAGTTTTCAACATAGATACCGATTTTACAGTTCAACAAATTTATTACTTTAGAAAAGCTATAGAAATTTCAAATAACGTTGATATAAATTCTGAGAACAGTAGGTTTGTTTTCCCATTATTATGTTCACTTTACACTAATTACGCAAATTTATTAGATGCTTGTGGTAGAAAGCAGTTAGCTATTAAGATGTATTGTAAATGTATACAAATCAATCCAAGATTCACAATGGCTAGTGGTAACTTGGCTATTTGTCTAGATCATTATCGTAATTTTTTGAATGATAACGAACATCTCCACTTTATTAAAAAAATTAAAAATTTAATAGAAACAAGCATAACTGTTTCAGACCCAAACAGAGTTGATTATGCAGATAAACAATTTATTGAACTTTACGAACAATATCTTAATTATAAAGACTTAGATGAATGTTCTTGTAAAGAAATTGATTACAATCCCAATTCACAAAAGTATCGTGAATGGTGTTGGGACAACGGGCTGTATCTTAATCCACTTAATGATTTACAAGCTGACGATATAAATAGATATGATGATAATCTTTTACTACCAAGTTTATTATTTCAATCGGATAAAGATTTAAACAAATATATTTCTATGTTTAATCAAATTAAGCAAGAATATGTTTATGCGCGTTATCTCTGTTTTAATAGCATTGAGAGTGATTCGGTTCATTATGCTGACGAGAATGTTAATCTTATTGATTGTCTAGACTATGTACAATACTCTGTCAGAGTTGAAGGTTTAAAAGCTGCTTTCAAAACACTATATTCATTATTAGATAAAGTTGCAATGTTTATAAATGAATATTATTCTTTAAAAATTGAAACTCGAAAAGTAAATTTCCATTCAATTTGGAGATCAAATAGTGATTTAAATAAAATGTTGGATAAGAATATTGGTCTGTCATCTATATTTTGGATAGAGAAAGATTTTGATAATGGTGATAATTCTTTAACAGCTAATCCAAACTCAAAGCGATTGAAAATTATTAGAAATTATTTAGAGCATAGATTTACTAATATAACATTGAATATTTTTAATGGAAGTGAAGATAATAATGAAACCAGACTGTATCTAACTGAATCTGAACTTCAAGAGTTTGCATTAGATTTATTAAATCTTGTAAGAGAAGTTATTTTTTCACTCAAAAATGCCATTCAAATAAGTGAAAATGAAAAACAATCTACTCTAAGCAGTGAAGTTGCTTTAATTCCGATAAATTATGAAGAAGTAGATTTGGAAGATAAATTATAGCATTGAGCATACAATTTATAGTCGTTATAAAAAGCAATAGTCTAAATTCATTTAACTAATCGACTTAACTAGAGCTAAACCATTGATAAAACTGAATTAGAAGGATAAAGTACACTCATTAAGCAGTGTACTTTATTTTTGTTTTGTACATTATTTGTTGATTGCTTAATCAATACTACATCTCTATCAGGCAATTCAGACTCCATTTAGTCCTCTAAAACCAATGTTGAGGCAGCATCACTGCTTGTACGAACTTAGAAAAAATGTTGACGAAAAAGCCTTGGTGTCAAGGTTTTTTTGGCATCCTCAAAAAGGTAATTTTATAATTGACAGTTTGTCAGTAGAGTAGTATAATTTATAAACAGGAGGAATAAAATGCGAGATGTAAAAGATCCGGAAATTCGACGGGCTGAGATTATGGATGCTGCTATGCTCCTCTTTATGGAGAAAGGATATGCGAACACAACAACTCAGGATATAGTCGATAAGGTGAATATATCACGAGGTTTGTTATACTATCACTTTAAGAACAAAGAAGATATTCTGTATTGTCTTGTGGAACGTTATTCAGAGAAATTATTGAGAAATATTCACGTGATTGTCAATGATGATGACAAAACTGCTATTGAAAAAATAAGAGCCTTTATAGATGCCACAATAATCTCTACAGATAACGTTTCAGCGGAAGGAACTGAGTTACAAAAGACGGTTGATCTTGAAGAAAATCGTTATATGTTAGATAAGTTGTCTCATAAGCTCATTGAAAAACTGACTATATATTTTGAGAGGATAATAAATCAAGGCATCTCAGAAAAAGTATTTTCTGTAAAATATCCATCAGAAACAGCAGAATTTCTGATGACAGCCTATGTTTTTGTTTCAAATAACATAGGTATAAAAACTTCAAAGAAAGAACCTGTCAAAGATTACTTGAATGCATTTAAGATAATGCTGGAACAAAATCTAAATACAAAAGGACTCTTTAGCAATTAAAAAAAGATAGAATGTTTGTAAAGAGAACTATGTACCGATAGCTAAATCAAGACAAGCTATCGGTATTATTTCAAAATATGACTGACAAATTGTCAATAGAGGTGAAAATATGTTAGAGATAAAGAATTTTAGTAAAAGTTATGGAGACAAGAAGGTTGTGGATAACCTATCTATTTCAGTACAGCCTGGAGATATTTATGGTTTTATTGGAGCAAATGGTGCAGGCAAAACGACAACGATAAAGGCAGTTGTCGGTATCCATGATTTTGAAGACGGAAGTATAATTATCAACGGTCATTCTATTAAAGAAGAACCTGTTATTTGTAAAAAAATGATGGCGTATATCCCAGATAATCCAGATTTGTATGAACATATGACAGGACTTCAATATATTAATTTTATTGCTGACTTGTTTGAAATTCCTACAAAAATACGCAAGGAGAGAATACAAAAATACGGTGATTTATTTGATATGACTGAGCATCTTTCGGGGATTATTTCTTCATATTCACATGGAATGAAGCAACGAACAGCCATTATTTCTGCACTTGTACATTCTCCCAAACTATTGATTTTAGATGAACCTTTTGTTGGGTTAGATCCCAAAGCAACTTTCCTACTAAAGAAAATTATGCATGAGTGTGTTTCAGATGGAGGTGCTATTTTCTTTTCAACCCATGTATTGGATGTTGCGGAAAAATTATGTAATAAGATTGCCATTATCAAAAATGGAAAGTTAATTGCAAGTGGCAATACAGGAGACGTCAAAGGTGATGAATCATTGGAGGCATTTTTCATGGAGGTGCAGAACAATGAGTAACATTTGGATACTGCTTAAAGCGCAATTGATTAATTTCTTTCCTATTAACGAGATTAGAGATTCACGAAATAAAAAACAAAGTTCAATGGCTATTGCGAGTTTTGGCATAATAACTCTTTCCTTATTTTGCTTTGTTTATAATATAATAACAGCGAAAACATTGGTACACGTCGGACAGCAGAACTTGATTCCAGCATATATGGTCTCTGTCTCAAGTTTTTCAATATTATTTTTGACAGTATTTTATTCGAATGGCATTTTATTTGGCAGTCGAGATATGGAAATTCTCCAATCCTTACCTGTTAAAAGTTCGTATATTATCACCAGCAAGTTCATGTTTATGTACTTATTGAATTTTTTAATAGGCTTGATGTTTATGCTTCCGGGTGGAATTATATGGGGCTTGAACGGAAGTTTAAACCTCCTACAGATTATATTGTATTTTACTTCTATAATTTTTGCCCCTTTGATCCCCATGTGTATAGCGGCATGCATGGGACTCGTTATTGTTGTCGCTTCATCTTTTTTTAAAAGAAAAAATGTTATCTCTCTTATTTTTTCATTTGCGATACTAGGTATAATTGGATATTTTGCATTATCAGCTTTGCAATCAGGTGATGAAAGTAGTATTGGGGTTACTCTCGCTAAGCAAATTACTGGACTGTATCCAATTTCTAGACTATTTATGTCATACTACAATTTTCCAATGTACTATGGGATGGGATTTTATATAGTTCTTTCAATAGTCGTCTTTTATCTATTTGTCAAAATTGCTTCGTTGAAGTATGGACTACTTAATACACTTGCCAATACAAAATCAAGTTATGCTAATGACAAAGTATCTTATGAAAGAAAATCGGTATTTTTTTCCTTGTATCAAAAAGAGCTTGGACGATTTTTAAGTTCTTATATGGCAGTCTTGAATGCTGGGCTTGGAGTGATTCTTTTATGTGTCTTTAGTATATGTTTCCTGTTTAATTCTGTCGGTCAAATAGGAAATTCAGCAGGAATTGAAAATATAAATGAGTATCTTTCAAACTTAGCTCCCGTCTTTATTGCATCTATGCTTTCACTCAGTTGTCCAGCAGCTTCATCTATATCTTTAGAAGGTAAAAATATTTGGATTTTGAAAAGTTCTCCAGTTGAAGTGAAAACGATTTTAAATGCTAAGATAGCTGTCAACCTTACACTTCATTTGATTGGATATATGATTTCTGTATCTGTATTTATGCTGAAACTTGATATGAATCCTATTCAAGTTCTGAATCTAGTTATTGTTCCTATATGTTACTCCCTTTTTATAATGGTAATCGGAATTTCATTAAATAAAAAATATCCTAACTATGATTGGGACAGTGAGATGATAGTTGTCAAACAAAGTCTTCCTGTTATTGTAACTGGAATTATTAGTATGATTACGCTTATTACGCCTATTTTGCTTAATTGGTTTTTTAATCTTCCGATTATATTTGTTTTGCAAGCAGTATCAGTAATTTTACTGGCTATTTCGTTTAGAATTTATATAAAAATGACCAAGTTAAATTTTATCTAGTTAAAGGAGGAAAATAAGATGAAAAATAGACTGTTAAAAGATATTTTGGTTTTGTTGGGAATGATGGTCATCATAGTCATTATTTGTGGGTTTCTCCCTGAGAAAGTTCCTATTCATTTCAATGCAAAAGGAGTAGCAGATATGTTTGCAAATAAATACTATCTTCTACTAGCTACAGTCATCCCTTATTCTGCATATTGGAAGTTTGTTAGGGAAAGTGATAATAAAAAGATTAAATGAAACACCATCTATATTTACAAATTGCATCAAAATTAAGAACAACTATTTTAAGAGGTGATTATGCACCTGAACAACAAATTCCTTCAATAAGGAGATTAGCAGAAAACGAGAAGTGTAATCCGGCAACTGTCCAAAAAGCAATGAAAGTTCTCGAAGAACAGAATTTGGTTACTAGCTGTGGAACATTAGGATATTTTGTCATAGCAAGCGAGCAAGAAATAAAGGAGTTAAGATATCAAGAATCTAACAAGCTAGTGAAAATTTTGTTTGAAAAACTTGGTGAGCTAGGCTTTTCAGAAGATGAGATTGTTAATTTATTTTTTAGAAAAGATGCTTAGAAGAAGTTGAATGGAAATTTATTAGGATTATTTGTGAAAGTATAGAAAAGCCTTGATTTTAAGGCTTTTTTCATTTTCTAATAAAGAACTTGACATTATTAGTTACTTCCACTACAATAGAATTACATACCATTGGTATGATAGAAAGGAACAAAAATGGCAAGGAATAGAAACTCACATGAAACTAGAAAAAAAATACTAGAGGTCTCTAAAAATTTATTTTTAGAAAAAGGATTTGATAATACGTCAATACAAGATATCATAGATGGATTAGGAGGATTAACAAAAGGTGTTATCTATCATCATTTTGAGTCTAAATATGATATACTGCAAACAATCATTAGCGAAAATAATCAAGAAATTTTAAATTATAATTGGAGAGGAAATACTGGATTAGAAAAGATACAAAACTCTTTGATGGACTCTTTCTCTAATTTTGAACACCAAAGGCTCGTTTACTCTGCCTCAATCATGCTAAGAAGTCCACGTTTGTTAGGAGAGCAGTATCTAGGTCTATTTTCTGATTTTTTACCCGAAATTAGAGAAAAGGTTTACGAAGGAGTTGAAGATGGGTCTATTAAAACAGAATATCCAGAAGAGCTAGCAGATTTAATTGTTTTATCTCTAAATATTTGGATTGGTTTTCAAATTTCCGTTTTTTCATTAGTAGAATTAAAGCGTAAAATGAATTTCATTAAACTTACTTTTGAAGGTCTAGGGGTACAGTTAATTTCTGATGAAATGATGGAGGTGATTTTCAACTTATTTGATCACTTAAAAAAATAGTAAATAAGTAGTCGCATGGCATTCATGTTAATACTAATTTCTATTTATGTGTTATCAATTCAATAAATTATCTTACATAATTTATAGTTAAAAAATAACATACTTTAAGTGTGTTATTAAAAATCCATTATACATACCGAAGGTATGTTTGTTTTTAGTATATACATACCGATAGTATGTATAGTAACATTGTCTGAAGAATAAGCTTATTTTTAAATATTTGTCGAGATTAGTCTGAATAGTTTATTCTTTATTTACGCTTTGGAGGAAATAATCTATGTTGTCGCTTATTAAAATTGAATTAAATAAAGTTTCTAAATCTAAATTATTTTTAGCCTGGTTGTGTACTATATTTATAGTGTTAGGTATTACAGCAATCATTATTATGGGTTTAGGTACTGACAATAAACTAGGAGAATTTACTGGACAGGATTCTAATGTTATTAGAATTACTGGTAAATGGGAAGGTTGGGCAATTGTAGCTTCATTGTTTTCATCTTTATTTACAAAAGCAGCATTTTTGATTTTCGAATCTTATTTATTGTCTACGATTATTATTGATGAATTTAAACGAAGAACAATTTTTCAGTTGTTTTCTTACCCTATTTCTAAAATAAAGTTACTTTGGGGAAAAATTCTTTCAGTCATTCTAATAGCATTTATTGCCCATTTTTCTGCACATTTAGTGATTCAATTATTCATTAGATTCATGGCTGTTGTAACTGAATCTAGTTATATCCCTCTAGCTAGTCAATTAATTGACTTAGCTGGAATAACGTTTGCAACAGTACTAATAGGGTTACTACCATTTGTTTT